>LYOS01000010.1 GCA_001766815.1 Candidatus Syntrophoarchaeum caldarius | reverse complement strand
CCAAACGGATACTGGAGCAGGACTAAAGGTAGGAGGAGGAGTGCCTGATAAATCCCCCGTTCCGCGGTACCGGATCCGAAAGCCTCACTCATGTACAGTGGAAATGCGAAGATAAAAAATGCAACCGTAAACCTATCGATAAAACCGAAGACAAAAGGAATCGCAAGATCTCTCTTCTCAAGAAGGACGTTGATCGATTCTCGCATTGTATCAGGTTTGTTTGCGATATGGGATTCAGGCACCAGGGCTATTGCGATCAGCATACCTGCAAGAAAGAGAGAGGATGCGAAATACATCGGAAAAAAGACACCATACTTTGCTGCAAGCAAGCCTCCTATCGGTGCTCCTGAGCCCATCCCAAACATCATTGCCATCCCAATCACACCCATTGTCCTGCCATGGTCTCGCTTATCCACACCGTCCAGCGCGGCTGTCATCACAATCGACCACGCCATAACCGTGACAGCCCCCTGTATGAACCTCAACATCAGAAGAGAGAAGAGTGAGTTCACCTGTGCCATCCAGAAATACATTATTGCAGAGCTACCAAACCCAAAAATGATAAAAGGTCTTCTCTTACCGCACGTATCAGAGAGTGAACCCCAGAAAACGGCAAAAATCACGTAGGCGAGGATCTCAAGCGTGAAAAACAGACTTGCCACGGTATTGCTCACATCGAAGCGGTCGATAACAAACTCCTTTATCACAGGTGCCATAAGCGTGAGACTCAGCATCGCTACAAATATCAAAATCGCATATACCACTGTCTCTTTTCGCATATATAGAGCATAGAGGTTGTTAGGGATAGAAAAACCATTGCCTAATAAGTTTAGGTTTTTCTAAACTACCTGCTTACTAACAGTTGCAGTAGAAACATGCAAAAGGAATGCAACATCACTGTGAGTTAGCAAGGCATTCTGCTCATAAGCTTCCCTGAAAAGTCTTGCAATCTTCTTCAGAGATTAAGGTGAGAATATCAGGTGTTAACGAAGTATTCTTGCTGCTCTTCCGTCAGCTTGGACGACCTTCCTCCACCAAATTCTGGAATTAAACCTTCGTATGGTAACTCCTACCAAATTCCTCAACGCTCATTCTTCTGTAGAGGTATCTTACGAAGTACAGCCGTTCGAGAATTCTTGTATCTCTTTCGATCGTATCGATTCACTCACACCTCTATACGCAGAGCTACATCATACGAGATCGCGTCACAGCTGATATAGACGGTTCCGTTTCCACTTCCTGAATCCACCGGTAACGTGACCATTCCATTGCTATCCGTGACATCGGACCATTTTTCTAATTTCACCGGCTTGCTTGCGTTATCATTCGCTGCTACATTGGCCCTGACAGGATACCCCTCAAGACCGTTACCCCATGAATCATTCACCCATGCGGTTATGTTATGGGTGCTTTTAGTATATTTAGCCTCCAGACTCACAGGTGGGTTAAAGTTACGATTCTCAGCTATCGTAATATTTCCTGAGATCTGGCTGAGTCTGCTCACCATTCCTGTATCATCGGTCACGATCAGGTCTATCTCAAAAGGTCCTGTCTCGTTCACTCCCAGTCTGAGTTTCCTCCCTGTGCGGTTGTATAAATTACTGCTTCCATTGATCACCCACCGATACTCCGTGATAAACCCATCAGGATCATAGGAATCGGTTGCATCAAGTATCAGGATGTCTCGATATGTAACACCGATATCTTCGCTCGCTATACCTATGTGAGCAATCGGAACAGGTGGTGCAAAGCATCTTGCAAAGTTGTTTCCAAAACCTGTTATCGCAATCACACCGAGTGAGTGCGGATAGCCACGCTGTACCTTTCGGGGCTCTCCAAAACTCTTCAGGAAATTTAGCTTTACAGGTACACTCTGCTGTGGTGGTATATCATAGGGGTAACGGGGTGTGAACACCTGCTTCTTCCATTTATTGCCCTCTTTGAAGAAGATAGAGTAGTCTCTGGCAAAAAGCGTCGTCTCACCGACCTGGATTGCAATCTCTTTCAGGGTGCAGGGATCGATGTTCGTGTTTCTGATTGTAACCTCGCACCCGCCCCAGTAACTGGGGTTAGTATAGCTGATCTCGTCGAGAAAGACTTCACTGGTGTTCAATGTAAAGGTAATCTCGCTGAAAGGGCTGATGGATGTAGCGCTTCTTTTTTTCCATACTCCTCCTGTGCTGCAGATGGTTTGATTACCACCTGTGCCAAAAGAAAGGGTGATGTTATCGGTACTCCTTATCCAGAAGCTCACGGTCCCGGGGTCAAACTCTTCAGAGAAGGTTCTGGTTAGCGTACCTCCGCTACCGTTAACCCGAATACAGTATTTTCCGGCTCCAACCTGCTGTTCTCTCAGCTCCCAGGTACATCCAGAGAAGCTCCACGCCGGTGTTGTATTAAGTATCCTGTATCCGATCTCACTCCCCTCTTTCCCCTCAACAACCTCATACACACCCTCGAAGTCATCGATCATTGCCTCTTCATACAATGTGATCCCGAGGATATCAAGCTCTTCACGATCCATTGCAGCCGCAAGCATTGCCTTCTCTGCTGCATCCTCCTGGATACCTGATACAATATAAGCAAGCGCTGTTACAGCGGTCACGACAACGATTATCAGAAGCATCACACCGATGATTACAGACACTGCCTCTGTATCCTCTATCAGACATGGCCTCATAAATCAAAGTTTGATGGTTATTAGGTGCTAATAAGGATGATCCTAATAAAATTAGGTTTTGGGAGCGTTTCCTAATATATCTCGGTAATTGAGAACGTATCCTAACTTAGTTAGGCGAGATATTATCTACACCTAAAGAAGAAGAGCTACAGATGAGAGGAGTGGTGCGGCGAATCTTCTTCATGAAGTGCCAGCAATCTCACCTCAATATATTTTGTCACATATTGGATTTCCTGCTGGTTTGCAACCCACACCCACTCCTCTTTCTTCTTCTATGAAAAGGGAGTGATATGAGAGCAAGCGGTCGCTTTATGACTTTCCCTCTCTTTTTTATGTGACACCTTCTTTTAAGGTATCGTTCTATTATTTATCACTTGTAAACTCAACCGCTAAAGGGCTCTGGCAACTTCTGCTACCCGGGCTTCAGACAAAACAAATATATGGGGCGAAAGCCCGAAAGGAGGAGTTAAACGAAGAAATTTGCAGGAGAAAAATCACTTCAGAAGTCCTGAGAAAGCTTTTCTTCATCACTACGGAAGAGAGGGACCTTCAGAGTTAAGCGATGAGCAGAAGGAGGAGTTAAAACCCATTCTGAAGGAGAGAGATGACTGGACACATCTGGAATGGGATACGCCAGTCCCTATCAGAAAGACTACAGAAAGTCACATGATCCATCGATGAGATGGCTGGTTCACCCCCCTCCATACTCTCCAGACCTGAATCTCCTGCTGAATGTGGAAGAGCTGAAGGAAGCGATTGCTGAAGCCTTCAAAGGTGATTGAGATGTTCCTGGGTTTACTGGAATTACCGGTAATCTCATAATCGAAAAACAGGTGAGCATCAGTGTGAAGGAGAAGATGGAGAGAAGCATGAATGATACACCTTCATCACAAGTAGAACCAGAGCGAGAGATATCAGTGTTATCAGGATAAGCTTCGCAAATGAGAGGCTGAGATCAACCCCAAGAAAGAGAACCATGATGTTGTTGATACAGACAAGCGCATAGAGAATGATAAGCTCTGTAGCTGCAAAGAACGTCAGATTATCATCATGGAATATATTTGAGGTCTTGTAGATGGCAAAAAGTGTAAATGTGATCAGGGTTGGCTTTAAAAGGAGGAACGAATTAGTATTAACGATATCTATAAGAAAAGGGTTCACCTCATGCCCGAGACTGTTACCTATCGCATAGCGGGTTGAGATGCAGTCCACAGTATCAAGGAGTATGATGATCGCAAACATGAACATCTCACGCCTTCCCATGTTATATATAGTTTCATCGAATATATACCAGATTTTCTTAAATCAAAAGAGAAGTTTGTAGAAATTGTAGTTATTTTACAAAATATATGAAAAATATATTGGATGTTGTGGTAAAATTATTCAAACCCACTATAGTGATAGCTTATCACCAAGTTACCGCCTGCATCCCTTAAATAAAGTGTATCACCAGCATTGTTCCATATTGCATTGCATGTATGACCGCTGCTATTCCAGTATAACTTTGTCTTTGTATCCCTTCCTGAACCTGTATACAACGTAACTGTGGCACCACCTGCCAGACTGAAATCTGGAAAGGTATAGATATGATTCGCCTCGTCTTTAACTGTCCAACCCGTCATATCAATAGACTCAGAGCAGGGATTTTTGAAAGTGACATATTCATCATTGAGATTATAGCAGTCATTGCCTTCTGCATCCCAATGAAAATAAAGAATGCCTATGCATTTAGATAAATCTTCTGATCGTTGCCATATTCCTCTCTCAGCATTTTTAGCTTCTTCTTCAGCTTTTTCAAATTCGTATGAATATTTCGTGTTTGGAGGGGTAATATAAACGCTAGCGTATCCTTCTCTAATCATCTCTAAGTTTACAAATGTATCATCAATGTAAATATGCCTTAGCAGTCTCCCATATTGGTCCTTATCCTCAACATCCTTCTCCAAACGTACGGTCCTCCCTTCAATTAATTCCTTTAACCTATTTGTCGCTTCTTCGTAGTATGGTTGCCCCATCTCTGGCGCATTAATTCCGAGCAATCTAACTATTTCACCATTTTGTAATTTTACAGTATCGCCGTCTATTACCCTGGATACGATCGCAGAAGTTGTTTCTGATTCCTGTGTAGGGGCAGATACGGGTGTTTCTGTTGATGTAGTTGAAGATGGAATTGATGGATCTGGATCATGCGGACCCCAAATCCCATCAGCATCTGTATCAACATTGTATGGATATGTTCCAGTATTTTTTCTTTAAAGTCACTCCAACCATCACCATCTGAATCTGCAAATATTACGTCCAAAACCACAACGACTGCTACAACGGCTATTGTTGCTATTAAACCCGCTATGATCTTATTCTTCATATTTTTTACTTCCTTTTACATTAAAGTCCTAACTCTTTTGAATAGGCTGTCTCGCAATTGCTTTTGAGGGCACAATCTAATTTTCTGGTGATTGAATAGAACACCTCTTTCATACCCTTGGTGTTAGCGTATCTTTCAACTGTCTATTAAAAGCTTTTCGCATAGTGATATATCTTCTCTCAATCTTTGAGGAGTACACAAACGGCTTCGAATATACCGCGGATATATCTGTCCCTCTTGCAGGGAATCCTACGAGATCAGGTTTTGAAAACTGCTATCCTACCCGTAAAATCTTCAGAAGATCTCTACACGATCCCTGAAAAGCAGAGGAAGCATAGAAAGAGGCAGTTTTGAAGTTTTGGCTTTTTGTAGGGGATAGTCACCAGATGCTTAGATAGTACCTCTTCAGCTTTTTCCAAGTTTACAAATGTATAAAATACGCCTCAAAACCCTTCCATACCGATATTTATCCTCAACATCTCCCTCTAAAGTAACGGTTTTTCCCTCAATCTGCAAAAATTAGAGCCAATGTGATTACACCTTACTTACAGCCACCAGACCTGGCACGCTTCCTTTCTTCATATCTACGCTCAACGAATTCTTCATCGATCATCATCACTCTTCTCCTGACTCCAGAATCGATGAGGTCTTTCATCCTCTCGAGTAGCTCTCCTGGATTTCCTCCCACATCATCGTAGATACGACCTACGGAAGCCTTTGTGAATGGAAAGATTGGATCAAGATTATCGCCGACACTTCGTGCTGCAAGTATCCGCTTTGCGATAAGGAGTTCTGCTTCCTTGGAGGTCAGCGGTTCAAGCTCAACCCTGATGCCTTTATCAACCCTGGCGTCTCCTGCTATCGCGATCATCAAACCCTTCTCAGATCTCTCAAGAACTTCCTGCAGAATTGTGAGAAGTTCATCCCTGTCTCTTATCAGATCAATCTCATCAAAGAGAAGAAAGCATGGTGCGATCTCATCCAGAGCCTTTGCAATCTTTTTTGCGAGCTTTTTCATATCTATCGGTTTCTTACCAAGCTTCTTCCTGATCTTTCTGAGTTCCTTGAGAGCCCTGGGCATAAAAAGCCATCTTCTGGTGAGATGATCGATGAACCCTTCTATTGTTGATAGGGAATCGCTACTGCACCTT
>LYOS01000009.1 GCA_001766815.1 Candidatus Syntrophoarchaeum caldarius | reverse complement strand
ATAGATGGGAACGGACTTGTTCTCTATGCCACAGGCAAGTACTTCCAGCTTACAAGGGATGAAGACCTGTGCAGGGAGTACTGGTGGGCAATCAAGAAATCGGTGGAGTTCATTCTGAAGCACAAGAATGATGAGATCGATCTGATCCATACGGTAAATAGCATCCACGAGTATCCGGCATTTGAGCATGGCTTTGAGATCTATGCAAACTCAGCCTGTTGTGCAGGCATCCTTGAGGCTGTGAAGATCGGAGAAGCGATAGGAGAAGATGTTGACAACTGGAAAGAGGAGGCAGAGAAGATAAGAGCAAGCATTTTCAAGCGACTCTATAGCCCTCGTCTCAGGAGCTTTATAAAGACGATAAGGATCCGAGACAGGCACAGTGAGCCACTCGGTTATGATCCCTTCGCCTCAACGGTCACAGACCCTGATGCGGTGGAGTATGCACCGGCATACTTTGGGCTCATCAGGGATGATGACATAAAGGTGATAAACACGGTTAAGAGGATACATGATAACCTCTGGGATGAAGAGCTTGATGGATTGAACCGCTATCCTGAGAGCTGGGATCGTAATAACGGTGGATATGGTCCATGGCCCCACTTCACGTGCCAGCTTGCGAGGCACTACTGTGAGGTTGGAAATGAAGATATGGCTGAGCAGTATCTTGGCTGGTGTGTGGAGATAGCCCATGACTACAGGTTCCCTGAGCATATCTCAACGATTGAACGGTTTGAGGAGTGGCTTGAGAGTTACCAGAATGCAAAGATCCTCCAGGATAGCAAGATCGTGATGATCGAGGGGATAAAGAGCCATCCAAAGTGGAATGATGGTTTAGCATATGTCACAACACCCCTCATCTGGCCCCACGCGGAGTACCTGATGGCGTACAAGAGATACTCGATGAACTTCCTGTAATCTTCATTATAAACTCGCTTTTTCAAGCCGTTCTCTGAGATCAGGCATTACTGAGATGGCACGGAGCCAGTTTGGCATCTGTCTTGCTGTTGGATCCTTCAGATACGCCCGACCGGCTCTGATTATCACATCTGCAAACTGATCGACCATGTACTCTTCCATGTGAAGATCATAGTTTAGACCGTTACATACCGCCATCGCCCGGTACTGGCGGACCTTATCGGTAGCCACACGTTTATATGTGACCATTATGCTCACAAGCGACTCCTCAGAGATATCAATCGCATACAACTCGGTAAGTGTCCGGAGGATCGTGATAAAACACTCATAAGCCATCCTGAGAAGTCCTTCACCCAGATCTCTCGTCATCACACGATGTTTATGCTCATATACCCCAAGATCGACCTGGCATGCCCGCTTGTAATGTATGTTTCTTATAAGCTCGGAGAGTACCCCGATCTCAAGCCCCCAGCCACAGGAAAAGCGCAGATTCAGGGCAAGCTCACTCGTTATACCTATCTCTCCAGAAAGAAGATACCTGAATGATTGGAGATATCGCAAAAACTCAAGGTCGTACCCAAACTTCTCCTGGAGAACGTCGAGTATTGGCGTGATGAAGAGGCGGTAGACTCTCCCGTAGATGATCTTATCTGATGCATCAACCCTTGCATAATAAGCTTTTGTGAATAAAAATCCGAGTTCTGGTTCAACAATTGGATACAGGAGCTTCGTCGGGATCATCCTTGAATATGTACGAATATCACCATCATGAATGGCAAATGCATCAATATCTAAGCTTGCAATCCCAATAGCCACCCAAACGTCCCTTCCTTTTCCTGTGTAGCACCTGAGATCCAGCCCTTCAAGCGCAAGATCCTCAAAGACCTCATTTATCGCGGGGCTGTTACACCAGATCACCCTATGCGGGATCTGGAGTTCATCGAACGTCTTCATGCACCTGCTGTACCCATCCTCTGATGCAGCGAGTGCGATGAATACCTTCTTGAGGTATGTGCATTCGTTAAGTCCCTCGATGATCTTTGGTATCGCTGGATTCTTGAGATCCTTTTCAAGCATCGGGATGATCACACCCATTGGAGACTTATTTGAGAGTTCATGCAAACGTGCTGATAAATGATCAAAGTCGATGTACAGGTCATGTATTGTTGTCAATATACCCTGATCGAAATCCACCCTACCACCCATATATTTATCGCCCTGAACCATTATATAGATGACTCCTCCGGTTCCCGTTTCCCATTCCATTAAACCTTTTATTGAAGGATAGAAATGAAGTCCCACAGGTTGATCGGCATGATCCTTGAGATCTTCTATGAGGATGAAAACGTGATCGATCCGATTGAAAAGCGGATTAAGGAAATCTACGGGCTTGATGTGGATAGAGGAGGGTTTATGAGGGTTATCAGGTCTGCATACAACTCGAGCAGGGATCAGTACGAGGCATCATACCTTTTAAGCTTTCTTATTCGAAGAAAAAAGAGAGAAATAGCGCTATGGATTGTTAAAGAGGATCTGTACTGTGAAGGAATGAACTTTGTCTTTGGCCTTGCATCCTACAGGAAAGGAGCAATCTTATCCACATTCAGGCTCTTTACCACCGAACTTGTAGAAAAAGAGGCTGTGCACGAGGTGGGACATGTGCTGGGGCTTAAACACTGTAAGAACCGGTGTATGATGCACTTCTCAAACTCACTTCTTGAGGCGATGGAAAAACCCTGTGAGCTCTGTGAGTCATGTAAGATGCTGATAGATGGGATTGGAATAGACTGAGAGATTACCTCCACCTATCAACCCCGACCCTCTCACAGTACGCTGTGATCGGGCAGATACTGCACTTCGGGCTTATCGGGGTGCAAATTGTCTGTCCATGCATGACGAGCAGGTCGTTGAGGATGATCCAGTACTTATCAGGGAGAATCTCCCTTAAAGCAAGCTCAGTCTCCTCTGGACTCTTCGTTTTGACAAGCCCAAGCCTGTTTGATATACGATGCACATGTGTATCCACCGCAATCCCTGGTTTCCCATAGCCAATCGTTATCACGATGTTTGCAGTCTTCCTCCCCACTCCTTTGAGCTTGAGGAGCTCATCAAGCTCATCTGGGACCTTTGAGTTGTACCGCTCAATAAGCTCCCTCGAGATCTCCTTGATCTGTGAGGCTTTTTTCCTGTAAAACCCAACAGGATAAATTGCACGCTCAATTTCTTCCAGATCAAGATCAAGCATCTCACGTGGGGTTTTTGCAAGCTCAAAGAGTCGCTTTGCAGCCTGGGCTGTAACCTCATCTTTCGTGCGAAGGCTCAAGATGCATGAGATTAAAACCATAAAAGGATCTTTATTTTCGGATACCTCCATAACAGCGGTCTTTTTATCCGTATATTCCTCTTTAAGCCTCTCAATGACTTCATCGATCTCAATCGGCAAGCTCCCTCACCTTGCGTATGTTGTCAAGATCCCCCCGGCGCTGATCAACAGGGGTCTCAAGTATCATGGGGAGATCCCTGAGGCGAGGATCTCGCAGGATCACCCTGAACCCATCCTCTCCGATCATACCAAGCCCGATGTGCTCGTGACGATCAAGCCTTGAACCAAGATCACCCTTCGTATCATTGATATGAAGCAGTTTGAGCTGAGAGAGACCGATCACCTCATCAAAATGCTTCAGGGTTGCGTCAAGCCCTTCCCTGGTTCTGATCTCATATCCGGCAACAAACGCATGGCAGGTATCAAAACAGACACCAATTCGGTCTATCCTATCAATGAGGTCCATTATCGCACTTATATCCTCGAAAGCTCCGCCAACGCTGTTCTTTGTTCCTGCTGTGTTCTCAAGAAGGAGGATTACATCGTTGTCAACCCTGCTGAAGGCTGTATTTATCGCATCTGCGACCCTTCTGTACCCATTCTCAAGCCCGCTTCCCTTATGACTCCCGAGATGTGTGACAAGGTATGGGATCTCGAGCATACCACATCTCTCAAGCTCGGTGATGAGCGCATCCACCGATCGCCTGTAAACATCCTCCTCAGGTGATGCGAGGTTTGGGAGATACGGCATGTGATCGACCGGAGGATATATCCTGGACTCTTTGACTTTCTCGATAAACAGCTCAATCTCAGTCGGTGTAAGCTCCTTTATCCGCCATCCACGGGGGTTTCTCGAGAATATCTGGAATGTATCACACCCGCCAGCAACCGCTCGATCGACTGCTTTATCTACCGAACCAGCGATCGAGACGTGAAAGCCAACCTTCACCATACTCTTCACCCAAAATTTAAAGATCAACGGACTGCAGAACTAAAGGCTAAATAACGCCATTTGAGTCTCTCTATGAATCCTCTTCAGTCTCCTTAATCATCTCAATATCAAGTTCTGAACTTATATTTTCCCCATCTATCTCAATTTCATAGAGATTTTCTGATTGAATTATCAGGACACCATCCTCAAACTTTAAGCGAAATGCCAGATCAAAATAAATCTCATGTAGATCACAGATCCTCTCCTCTAAGTCCTCCTCTATTTTTTCTGTAATCACTCCGATTTTGTTGCAAAGCTCCTCATCGATGGGGTATCCATGTGAACGGTATTTACCTGTGAAGGTGTGAATCGCATTCTCCTTTTTGTCATCTGGCAATGTATCAAGCACCTCTTCCATATACTGTTCAGCTGCCTTTGTGGCATCCATATAAGCACCCATTAATAAGGGATCTAATTTATCTGCCATAGACAATTTAACAAGTGGGTCTTCAGTTTCCTCAACAAATTCCAATGCTTCCTTTATGGAATGAGCAGGTATCCATATATCTGCGGTAGGATGGCGCACTTGAGGATCCACAGGACCCAACTCACCGGATTTACAAATAATCAGGTTATCTGCACTAAGAGCTAAAAATGTGGCCGCGCTCTTTGCAGCAAAGGGGACTATCGCAGTAAACTCTTTACATCTCTTCTTCAGTATACTGTTGATTTTAGCTGTTGCATCAATGTCCCCTCCTCCAGATTCGATTAACAGATCTAATTTATCGATTTTTCCAATCCTTCTTAAAATTTTGTTTAGCTTATACACCAACGGATAATTTATGGGTAAATCGATACAAATGAGGCTGATAAAACACGAATTACGCACTTCTTCTATTTCATGTATCAAATAAAATGCTTTGTTCAAATAATCCTGGATCAGTTCTATCTTTGCTGCTTCCATTTAACTTACTTCCTTTTATTTCTTTTAATTGAAGATATAAATTCATCTCCACCAAGAATTCTTTTGATTTCATCTGTATCAGTTATTAATGTTGTTGATTTACCCAATATCGCTCGCATTTTTTTATATTCATCAAATAACTTTTTATTATCCCTATATTTCTCCAAGCGCTTTAAATCCTCTCCAAATGCAGCCATCACATCTATTCTACATTCCATATAGATTACAACCTCCATTCGCTTATATGCATTACTTTATGTAACTCTTTCCATTTTATTGATACTTAAGCTTAACCATCACCGGAGCCGTTAACTCAGCATTCATGGTCATGAACACAACACAAATTCAACCCACAGATCATAATATATGGAATCGGAATCAAAATATTGGCCCCGTAACAAATGTGGGGGAAACTTTTAAGGGCAGGGATACAACCCCACCCTGTGTGAAGATGATTCTAAAGCACATTCTGGAACAGATAAATGAAATGGAGGTGAAAAAGTACTGTGGAAAGAGATATGAAAGAGCAAAGTCATTAAGAAACGGTAAAAGAAGAAAAATTGTAACACTGAATCAATCGCTTTACTGAATCACCATCTCACCAGACAATCTAGAGATATACCCAGGAAGCTGAGAGCAAAATAAAGAGTAAACTACAAGCTCTGGGAATATGGGGTTGACCTCGATACAGGGAAGGAATATGTTAATGAGGTGAAGAAAATTCTGAACCCATTTCAAAACATTTATATAAGACCCCCCCCCAATAACAAATTAACAGATCCTGAGGGGATGATATGAAATTTGAGGAATTGACTGATGAGGAATGGGAGCTTATCGAACCACTCCTTCCACCACCCGCTCCAACAGGAAGACCGAGAGCAGATGACAGGAAAACGCTCAACAGCATCTTTTATGTCCTCACAACAGGATGTAAATGGATGGATATGCCAGGAGAATATGGATCTTATGTCACCGCATGGAGAAGGTTCAGAAGATGGCAGGAAGAGGGTGTGTGGGATGCAATGTAGGCACACCATATCCCCACACGGTATGAGCTTTCACAAAGTTCATCCTCAAATGTCCAGCATTCCGCTACGCTCCAGCTGGACTTCCAGCCTTCGGCTGGATATTTCCGATCTTCGATCGGAATCGCCCTATCGAAGATGGGCTTTTGCGTAAAGGCTTTCAGAAAGCCTGCAGTGAAGATGCTATTCACCTTACGCATCAGGAGGGGGAAAACAGGGTAAGAGAGGGGGATTGAGGAGGGGATTCTATGTCAGTGGCACTTATTTTCTGACCGGTGGGGAGGGGGGTAAATCAAAGTTCTCATCAATCTAACCACCAAGCAGGTTAGTTGTAAGCTCTGACTCCTTCTCAGCCAAGGTGAACCTGAATCTCTCACCAGCGACTTCAATCACCGGTTGTAAAACGATTTTGACTTTTGTCCTCTCTCCATTCTTTATATGGCTGACCCACCACTCGTCAAGCATTTTGTTGTCGAGTTTCGTAGCAAACGTGAGTGTTGCCCCGGATTTTGGCTGTATGATTGTCGCTACATCACTCGAGCCTTCACCAATCTTAATTCCGTTCATCTCAACCAGGTAGTTGAGCTTCGTTATCGCTACTGGAATCAAATTGTCATTGTGGATTGTGGCCAAGGTTATGATTTCGGTGTAATCTTTGCTGACTTCTCCCCAGTGGGATTCAATCGAGTTGATCGTTAAAGTGATGGGGCCAGCATTAATCTTCTGTGGTGTGTCTGAGCTTAATCCAGCCAGTATGTCCGTTTTTACTGGATTTGATAGCTCGATGGGATACTTAAATTCTGTAATTTTGAGGTCGAAGACCAGGTAGCCCTTTACATTCATTCTTGATTTTTCATTATTCTTTATGTGTGAAACCCACCATTCTGGAATTCTACCGTTTTCAAGCTCTGTTGAGACGACTATGCTC
>LYOS01000008.1 GCA_001766815.1 Candidatus Syntrophoarchaeum caldarius | reverse complement strand
TCCCCTCAGAAATTTGTTTTTGTGATGCCAAATCCTCCTTTCTATTTTTATTTGGTCAGGTAAGTTTAGAATTTAACTTTCATCATAACACCTCAGAAAGATAACCTTTGAACTCGATAAGTTTAAAGATGTCAGACTCCTCAAACTCAACAAGCAAGTCTATATAGCCCCCTTCACCTACCACTAAGTAATCTCCTGTAACCCTTCCTTTGAGTTAACCCCGGCGAAGCCACTATCCCTGCCAGAAGTACATGCAAACAGACGAATTTTTTGACTGAATCCATGATTATGCTCAAGAATCGGTAGATATCCTTTGCTTCTGGAATTTCTACCAGTTTTGCAGACTCTTCAGTTCTTCTCTCTCCTGCAATTCCCTAACCCCCATAGGTAATATCCCCTGCTTGGCTCTCTGTGAACTGACAATACCGAGTATTTTCCCTGATAACACCTATTTTGGATCCGTTTAACCTTACCAGCAGAATATCATTTTTCCACCAGGAAGGGTTTATGCAGATCCCAATTTCGGTTAGAATTAGATTTAATGGATTTTATGGTGTACTTTTTATCCGGGAAAGGATGACTGTGAATACGCGAAATACCGGTTGGGTTTGTATACTATAAGTCCGGGTTAGGGATGGGATTAAAGGTTGCTACCTCATTTATGCCGTGATATTTGCAGGTTGCAGCGATGAGTGCATCGTTCGGGAATAAACGAAATTCTTTCATTGTTTCTAACACCTCCTCCCATGAAAGAGTTAAAGGAAGAACCTTAATGTCCAGCGCTGATAGAGAAAAGAAGAAGTCCCTGGACAGGTTGAAACATTTCTCATACACCTTCTCATTTCCCTTCATCTCTTTCATCAGATCATAGTGCTTTTTGATTCCAGTCAAATCTGATGCCCTGAGCTTCATCAGGATGTAAGTGGTTTCTTCGATTACGTTCAGGGATGTATAGAGTTCTTCGGAAACTACACTTTCATACCTCTTTTGCCTCCCTTTTTCCCATGAAGAACCCGACAAAGAAAGAAGTGTCCAGGAAAACTTTCATACTCGCTCACCGATCATTAAATCTCTCTCCTCCTCAACCACGATTTCCCTATCCTTAAAAATCCCAAAGAACTTCTCAAAATCGACTTCTTCAATCCTTATCCTCCTCTTTTCCCCTTCCTCAAGCTCCACCGGCTCAAGCGGCTTAAACACGCCATCCTCATAAACAACCTCGATTATCCTCCTCATCCATGAACCTCCTTCTCTGCAGTATCTCTGAGGGTCCGGGTATAAAAATGGTTGAGTTCTTTGCGTGCAGAGGATATATCTCCTTACTACCGTAAAGCATTTAAATATTGAGCTACACAACTACAGAATGAAACCGCCAGCGCGCGGTTATGAGGGGATGGTAATGCAGATGATGCAAAGATTGTTGCTACGTGTATGCAACAATAGTGGAGGAAAGCACAAAACTTTATATATGGCTGATGCATTACTACTCCTGACGATGACCGGGCAGGATTGGGTCTATACCTACCTGAAAAAAGGGGGTGATGGGTATCGATCATCATGATCGATCCGAACACATCCCAGGCCTGCACGGTGATCTCAAAAAAAGAAAAGGAGGTATTGAATGATGAAGTTGAGTAAGAGATTACTCAGTCTGGTATTGACGGGGATAATGGTGATGTCGGTCTTTGCAGGGATAGCTATGCTGCCGATGGTGGGGGCAACAGATAATACGGGTAGCTATACGATGAATGTCAGCAACTATTGTGTCAATCCAGGTGTTAAGATTCTGAACCTTACAGATGACGCCGAGGACTCGGTTATAATTGGACAGGAGATTCTATTCGTTAATGGAACACTTCCAAGTTCAATCAGGATAGAGGGTTACGATGATACCAACACCGAGGGATACGTCAAGACAGTCACGACAACAAGGACCGAAGCGGTTGGAAATGGGTCATGCGCGAGTGACACAATAAATCTCCAGGGTCTTTACTTCGATGCCGGCACGCTGACAAAGACCGGGAAGTACAAGGTGATTTGGGATACCTCAGATCCGGCGAACAACTCAATGAACATCTCAGTCTCAGAGCCATCCACATGGACGTTTGACATCAAGGTCGGAACAAAGACCGTATCAAGCATCACGGTGGGAACAACCTTTACGATCGAGACAAGCCCGGACCTTGAGGCAAACGACTCGGTCGATCTTGTGATAATCAATCCTGACGGAATCCAGCTTACAGAGAATCCTGCTGATACTAGCCAGGACTTCAAGAACATCAATATGACCAAGCTCCTGAGTTACAGTTCCACCGGGATAAACACCACAGGATGGCAGACCGGGACATACAGGATCCACCTGGAAACGAACGAGGAGCATGCCCAGGGTCAGGAGATGACAAGTGCAGAGAAGACACTTGTTGTGAACAAGGGTGAGATCGATATAAGTGCAGAGAAGACGACGTGTGTTGAACTTGAGACAATAAAGCTCACAGTGACCGGTGTTGCAAACAGGGGCATACTAATTTCAGGAAATGACTCCCATGTGATATTCCCGGCGGGACAGGAGGATAACCCCAACACCGCAAGTACCTACACCTTTGGTGATACTCTGGATGCGGATGGGACGAAGACCTATGCCGTCTATTTCGATGATACAGGATCCTATACAATCACAGTGTGGGATAACGTCACCGGTGAGACAGCAACTGTCGATATCAACGTCCAGGAGAAGGCTGTAACCTTTGATATGGTCTCTGTCGCAACGATCGGTGAGAAGCTTGTGATCAGAGGTACGGCAAACACGGGAGATACGGTGGATATCGCTATTGAAGGCAAGGTTTACTATGGACTTCACAACATCACGATCGATGAGAACGGAGAGTTCGAGGAGGAGATTGATACCGGGACGACGAGCATATCCAAGCTTAAGGTACCCGGGTCTGTGAGGATCAAAGCGTACATAGATGCGCCAAACAAAGCCGATTATCCAGGCGCGCCAACCAGTAGTACTCCGTACACGGTGCCGAGTGCATGGGATGACGATGGTACGACTGTCGTTCTGATGAGAGTGGGGACGCTTGAGGCAGAACTCTCGACCACGAGCGTTGCAGTCGGTGATGACTTCTGGGTGAGAGGGACAGCTCCAGGAACAGACAATGTCACAATCTTCATCTGCCCACCGAAGGGTGGTGGTGACGATCCGATAGTCGCACCAAGTAGTGGATTTGAAGGAACAGGGCTTTATGTTGATACCGCCACTGTGAAAGAAGATGACTCGTTCGAGAAGAAGATCTCGGTCGGTGAGGATGCAAACAGTGGTACGTATCTTGTTGCAGTAATGAGTCCAGGCAGAGATGGGAAGTTTGGAAACACCGGACAGAGTAGTATTGCAGGAGCCCTCACAACTTACTTTAACTGTGATAACACCAACTGTACTATAGATATACTTACGTCAAAGTCGCAGGATGATCTCGTCGCAATCCTTGCCGATCTACTCGGTTCTGCAGGCTCAGGCGATCTCTACACGGTGATACCGCTTGTTGTAGAGGAGCAGAAGCTCACGATCGACACACCAATTCCGGATGTGGCCATTGGTGAGGACCTCGTTATAACAGGTACATCAAACAGGCCATCGGATCAGGCAATCGTTGTGACAGTCAAAGGCCCAGTCGAGCTCACACCACAGACCGTTTATCCATCAAACGGGACATGGACTGCGACGTTTGATACATCTGGTGCTGAAGTGGGTGTCTACACCGTGAAGGCAGATGATGGTGATAAGACCGTAACAGCAACAGTCAACCTCATCTCACCAGCGCCAACACCAACCGCGACAGAAGAGGTAACGCCGACTGTGACAGAGACCGAGGCACCAACACCGGTTGAGACGACTGCAACCCCGGAGGAGACTGCAACCGAAGAGGCAACGCCAACTGAGACCCCACCAGGATTCCAGGCAATCTTTGCACTTGCTGGACTTGGCGCAGTGGCGTATCTGGTTGCAAGAAGACGTGAGTGAGAGCTTGAGGATTTGAAGGGTTTGGTTTTGACCCTTCGGTTTTTATTTTTATTTATTTTGGGTTTGAGTAAGAGATTCAGGTGATAAATTTTCAGGAGGGGTTATCTGGCCTCTCGAGGAGGTAGGGATTGAAGAGGGAAAAGAGATTGCTGTGACGATTAAGGAAGAGGTACCCGGAGAAGGAGATGCTTTTGAAAGGTCAGCCGGGAGATGGAGGGGGCTATTGATGCTGAGGCTTTGATCGAGAGGATTTATAGTGATCGTGTCATCAGCCAGCGGTCAGCCGTTAAGCTATGAAGCTTAAAACTCCTGGAACAATAAGCCTCTTGTACAGCTTCCTTAAGGAGGGTAGCCTTATCAGGAACTGTATTTCCTCATTGTAAAGCTCTTTTATATTCTCTTCAGAGAAGAATCCTGCATCAGGGATGACAAAGTATTCTTGATACACCATACTTCTTTAACTCCTCCACAGTTGCCTTGAGGGTTGACACATCAACACCTTCTGAGGGTGTTATCTCTCTGATGTATTCTTTGAAGAATTCCCTCTGGATGCTTTCATCACCAATCTCCTCAAGAAATTCACTTATTCTTTGTGAACTTATATCAACATCAAAGAACTTCCTGACTATGTTGCCAACATACCACATCCTTGCATACCTCATTGCAGATGGATAACACAATCGGTAGAAGATGAGTGGAAGAAACATCTCTTTTTCAAGGTTCTCAAAGAATGTTACTCTATCAATGAACTGGTTGAGGAAAATAAGTATCACCATACAATACTTGCTTTTTCCTGGAAAAAGAGAGTTTATGGGGTAGTTTATTTTTCTAGTGCCTAATTATTTGGGAATATTGGAAATTATTTCCCTTTAATGTAAGCATTTTAACATGCATTATCGCATGAGATAGAAAGGATGGAGTGATGGTAATGATAAAGGCTGCAATGAGAAGAGCACGATGAGGGTTCCATCAGGTGCATCAGCATCAGCTTTATCATCACCGGGAAGAAATGATGACTGATGACACTGGAAGAAGAGGTAAAGGTCCTGAGGCAGGATGTGGAGTATATAAAGGAGATTCTGGCAGAACTTGTGGAGGATTCCTTGCTCACGCCCGATGAGGATGAAATTGTAAAGGAGGCAAAAGATGCTGTGCGTCGTGGTGATCTCTCAGCGTTCATAGAGGCTGAGGAGATATGAGCTACAGGGTAAAGGTTCACAGAAGGGTCGAGAAGTTTCTTAAAACGATCCCAAAGGAAGAGAAAGAAAGAAATTAAAGTTCTCATCTTATCGCTTGAAAACCCTTATGAAGTGCCGCATGTGAGGGTGAAAGGGGAAAAAGGTGTTTACAGGGCAAGAGTCGGAAAGTACAGAATCCTTTATTCAGTATTCGAAGAAGAGGGGCTCGTTCTTGTTTTAAAGGTGGATAAAAGAGAGAGGGTTTATGGATGAAGATAGTTCAGGTGCACGGAGCATAGCTTCAGGAGCATAGCAAATTCAGGATTTATCGGATTGCTGACCGGCTCCCTGTGACCTGTTCTCTGACCCAATCTCTTGGAGCTACTGAGATGACATGGGGTCGATCATCATTCATCTTCTAATCTCAATGGTGATAAGAGTGTGAAATATTAGAGAGAAATGTAAGAGTGGCATCTCTTTTCGAGATGTGATGACTTCAATAGAGTGGATTTCCTGGAGATGGAGGCTAAGGCAGAGATATTCTGGATGACTTTCAAGAATCTGCCGATAAAGGAGCAGCAATCTGTCATCGAAAGGCTTCTTAAGGATAAAGACTTTATGGAAGATCTTATTGAATAGTTACCCTTGAAAAGCGCCGTGAAGAACCTTCAAGACCTTTAGAAGCGTATCTCGCAGAGAGAGAAAGATAGAATTGATCACTGACTTATACGGTTTATCTGAAGAAATCGGTGGAGAAAGAGCTGAAAGATTTACCCGAGGACGTTAAAAGTGATCCAGGACCACGTGGATCAAAGAAACTTCGTGGTCAGAAAGGGTACAGGATCAGAGTGGGTGATTGCAGGATTCTTTATGTGATTATGTTCACAGTCAAAGGTCCGGTTGAGCTTGCACCTCTGATAGCGATCGTCTCGAATGGAACATTGACTGTGACGTTCGATACACCTGACGCGAAAAAAGGTTTTTGGAGTGGAAGAGGTTTGAGCGGAGAGCCAGTGACAATAAGAAGACTTAAAAGTATCCCTGAAACTATTTTGAATATTATGCAGGAACGAGTATATACATGCGATATCAATCCATCGATGGCTGGTACAAAAAAAACGCTTATGGGCTGGGTCCATGAGATAAGAGATCTTGGCGGAATTGTGTTTCTGGTACTCAGAGATAGAGAGGGGTTTGCCCAGATAACGCTCCCGAAGAAGAGAATTGATCCTGAGATACTCGAAGTTGTGAAGCGAGTCCCAAGGGAGAGTGTGATCAGGGTTACAGGGACCGTCCAGGAGGATGCAAGGGCACCAAACGGCTACGAGATACTGCCAGAGGAGATTGAGATATTGAATCAGGCTAACTCGCCCCTTCCACTCGATACAACGGGAAAAGTTGGTGCTGAACTTGATACAAGGCTCGATTCCCGGTTTATGGACCTCAGAAAACCTGAAGTCCTCGCAATATTTAAGATAAGAAATCACGTACTTGTTACCATCCGAAAGTTCCTTGATGAGCATGGGTTTCTTGAGATAAACACACCGAAGATTGTTGCAACTGCAACAGAGGGTGGAACCGCACTTTTTCCAATAACTTACTTTGACAGAGAAGCGTTCCTGAGCCAGAGCCCGCAACTTTTCAAACAGATCATGATGGCAGCAGGGTTTGACCGCGTCTGGGAGATTGCACCGATATTCCGTGCAGAGGAGCACGATACAAGCCGTCACCTTAATGAGGCAACCTCAATCGATATAGAGGCATCTTTTATGGATCATGAGGACGTGATGCGGCTGCTCGAGGATCTCCTTGCAAGAATCTATGCATCGGTCAGGAATGAATGTGAAAAGGCTTTAAAAGATCTTAATCTCCAGATAGAAGTACCAGAAACACCGTTCAGACGGATCACCTACACAGATGCGATCGACCTCATCAAAAGCACCGATAACCCTGAATTTGCTGATCTGGAATGGGGTGACGACCTCTCGAGCGCCTGTGAACATGAACTCGGAAGAATTATTGGTGAACACTACTTCATAACAGACTGGCCAACGGCATCAAAACCATACTACACAATGCCATCAACCACCGACCCGGAGATCTCGTTAAGTTTTGATCTGATGCACCCCAAGATGGAACTTGCGTCTGGCTCAAAGCGTATCCATGAGGTTGAACTTTTAACGTCTAAAATCGATGCAATGGGGCTGAATCCAGATAGTTTTGAGTTTTACCTTCGCGCCTTCAGGTTCGGTATGCCACCACACGCGGGATGGGGGCTGGGGCTTGAACGGGTGCTGATGACGATGCTCGATATTGATAACATACGTGAGGTTGTGCTCTTCCCGAGAGATATGAAACGTGTATCGCCGTAGGATGGAAAAGCGCTTAAATTACAAAAATCTGTGCATGCGGTATACCAGCGATCCTGATGATTCCCTCTTCGTCAATAAGTCCTGACTCGATCGCACACCCCACAGCCATATCCCCAAAGAGGTTGACGTTTTCTGCATCCTGCAGCACCGAGATGACCTCGGATCTGGATGCGATCTCTCCTTTGTAGAACCGTTCTGTGATCTCCACCGATATCTCGCCATCCTCAAATGATCTGCCGAGGAGTGCACGGTCACAGACAGCAACGACTTTTTTGCCATCAACTTCGTGGATCTTTAGATACATTCTTCAGGTTTAATCTTATCCAAGCGGGTTAAATACATATCGATTTTTAAAGTAAAAACTCCTCTTTGGATTATGCAAGAGTTTCACCGAAAGACACTTGTAAGCGCATTCTACTCAGAGAGGGCTGAAAGTTATGAGGATGCGATCAGGAGGCACCCTGTAATCTCCTCGATACGTGAGCGAATTGTGAATGGACTGCACCTTAAAAATAATGCATGCATACTCGATCTTGGATGTGGAAGTGGCATCACGGGGTTTGAGATAAGATCGCGGTTCGATGACGTGAGAATTGTGGGCGTTGATATTGCAGATGAGATGGTGAAGGTTGCAAAGCGATCTGCAGCATCCGAGGGGTACGATACAATGGAGTTTTTAATTGGAGATATGGAATCGATCCCGTTCAGGGATCTGACATTTGACCTTATTCTGTGTATCAATGCGATACGATATCTGAAAAGTCTGGAACGTATTCTTGCCGAGATCTACAGGGTATTGAACGATGGAGGTGAATTCATTCTTATAGATAGTGACAGGGAGAGTGAACACATGAACGATGAAGGTTCAAAGATGCGTGTTCTCAAGAAGCACCCTTTGGAGGAGGCTTTTATAAATTCTGATGGTTGGAATATGATGTACAACAAAGACGAAATAAGAGAGGGGCTTGTTACGGCTAAATTTGAGAAGATCTTTATTGAATCTGAGAAGATGTATTTTATCGCACGGGCTTCAAAGAGGTGTGGAATTGATGGGCCCGATGCGATTTGAACGCATGACCGCTCGGTTATGAGCCGAGCGCTCTGACCAGACTAAGCTACGGGCCCATGTTATACCACCTGCATGACCTTTTCATCATTGCAGGATATTAATCTTTTGGATTGGATGGCTCACCCCTGTAAGGAATAGACCGCTGCAAGAATGATCGGGAGTGCGATCGTTACGTCCGAGTAAACCGTGACTGTCTTTGCACCTTCTCTCATCTTTGCCCATGACTTTGCCTCATCGAGTGTTGCACCAGATAAGCCCCCGGTCTCCGGCCTGTCCATCGTGATCTGAATTCCATAATCAAAACCCCCGGAAGGAGAGATCAACATCGACTGCAGAATAAAGTTCTTCGGAACGCCACCACCAAGAATCAGTGCACCATGTGATCTGTTATCTGATGTGAGCGTGACGATTTTACCAATATCTGCAACTGAATCGATCAGAATATCCCTCTCCTGTGTGCAGATCCATGCATGTAACCCAAGCATTGAATCAGAAAACGCGGGCATGAATACAGGAACATCGGACTCATAAGCAGCCCTCAAAATCGAACCAGAGCCAGGTGCCACATGCTCACCAAGCAGCCACAAGAGCCTCGATACTGGATACCTGCCATCATCGAGCGTATCAAAGAACTGATGTACAAATCTCTCAAATGCCATGAATGCCTCACACTCCAGATAGACATCATATATGCGAGAAATGCCCTCTTCTCTGAGCCTCGTGTCATCAGCGTGGATTGATCCTTTTTTATGCCCTTGGCCAAGTGCGTTTATCACATCATGTACTATATTTGCGCCTGTTGTGACAAGAACATCGACAAGCCCATCTGTTATCATATTAGCGATCATACACCCGAGTCCTGCAGGAACAAGCGCACCAGAAAGCCCCAGAAACTTGCAGGCATCAGATTTTAACATCTCATCAAAAATTGTAACAGCATCAGCAATTCTGCCTGCATTAAAGACGCCTGCATGGTTAAATTCATTTACGATCTCATCGACACGCATCTTTGAGCGTATCTTCATCGGATCGACAATGGGTGTACTCATTCAAGAAGTCTCCCGTGTTTATCAATCTCCCCCTTCTTTATGCGGGTCGATGAGATGATACCACCATCCTCTGCCCGTACATGATCGATAACGACGATCTTCATCTTTTTGCATCCCCGCGCACAACGAAGCTTGTTGATCTCTTCTGCCACCTTTGCGGTCTCAGGTGATACCACGATACAGTCGATCTCCTCGTCGAGTGTGATCCCAAATTTATCAGAAAGCTCGACAGTGCGAACCTCACGACCATACTCTCGCAACATATACTGCTTGATATTCTCAGATCGAACGGTGTAGGACAGGACTGTTCTGTAGCGCTCACGTGCCATGTCATCTGATGTGATCCCGATTACGATCTCATCATTTCCACTAAGCTCAACAACCTTCTTAAGAAGTGCTTTGTGCCCATCATGTAGCGGTTCGAATGTGCCACCCAGTGCGACCTTCACATCCTATACCTCAAAGCTCAACGGAGCTTATCATCTCATTCAGCTTATCTGCTGGAAACTTCTCCTTCTTCTTCCAGGAAATACTTCCTTTCGATTCGTCGAGTTCGTCAAGCGCGTGCCGTATCATTGGAAGCAATCTGTACTCTGCTTCAAGCTGATGAAATCCAGGTCTTGCTCCCCCACTTCTTGTTGCTCTGCATACCCTTGGATCTCCGACCGGAAATCCCCTGACCTTCGTGAATATACCGTGTTTATCAAGCTTTCTGATCGCCTCGATCGCCTCGTCAACCTCGTGCTTTGCACCTTCGATAAGAGCGCCAAAGCAGGTATCTTTTATCGTAATCCCGAGGTTCATCTCAGAAAGAAGCTTTTTTATCTGCTCGGGTGTGATTGTAGAGTCGGATGAGATCATTACAAGCCTTGTTTCGGTTTCTTCTGCCATATTCACGCCTCATATAGCCATTCTTCATCTATTCTGCTGTATCTCAGAATTTCGGCCTCATCAAAATAAAGTTCTATCTCACGAGTGGCAGATGCGGGCGAATCGGATGCATGTATCACATTTCGACCAATATCAATGGCTAAATCGCCTCGTATCGTACCACAGAGTGCATCCTTTGGATCGGTCGCGCCAAC
The DNA here is from genome assembly GCA_001766815.1 of Candidatus Syntrophoarchaeum caldarius. NCBI lineage: Archaea > Methanobacteriati > Halobacteriota > Candidatus Syntropharchaeia > Candidatus Syntropharchaeales > Candidatus Syntropharchaeum > Candidatus Syntropharchaeum caldarium. The sequence continues at coordinate 30,878 of LYOS01000008.1, read as the reverse complement.
GAGCTTTCTTACAATTGAAATCGCCTCATCACCTGCAAGAACCGCAACAAGAACGGGTCCTGATGTGATATACTCAACAAGACCATCATAGAAGGGTTTTCCAAGATGTTCCTCATAGTGCCGCCTGGCAGTTTCATCATCGATGGTGATAAGTTTCATGGCAAGAAATTTTAATCCTTTCTCCTCAAATCGGCTGAGGATCTTGCCAATGAAACCTCGCTGGACACCATCTGGTTTTATCATGATAAATGTCTGTTCAAATACCATAATCTCACCTGTTCTTCTCAATCCATGTCTCTGTCCATCTAACACGCCGTGGAATCCGCCCAAGATTGTGGTTGTTCCTGCACTTGGATGAACAGAAGTTCAGAATGGTGCCATCAACCTTTACAAAGATTGAGCCTTTTCCATAACCTATTTCACTGCCACAAAATGAACATCTTTTGGTTTCCATCCTAAAACCCCCTTGAGAGACTTATCGAGTCATCAATTTCTTCGCTTCCCTCGCAGTCTCAAGAAGTTGAAGTATATCGCCTTTCCTTACAGGTCCAAGACAGTTTCTGGTAATCACCCGTCCTTTGTTGCTCCCTTCAAGAACACGACATTTTACCTGCGTCGCCTCACCATGCATCCCTGTTCTACCGATGATCTCCACAACCTCTGCTGGAACTCCATCTTCGTCAGCCATCTTCGATCCCTATCCGTTGAGTTCTTTTATTGCGTCCACAAGTTCTTTTAGAACGCCATCTGCTTTGCCTGGGTTAATGATTGCAACCGCTGTTGTTCCCACGTGAAGACCGCACGCCGCTCCAAGTTCTTTCTTCTTCTTTACAGGTATGCACGTGATATTCTTCTCGTTACAGAGCAGTGGTATATGTGCAACGATCTCGATAGGATCTGTGTCCTCGCTCACCATTACAAACTTGGCTGCAGATCGTTCAACAACCTTTGTAACCTCATTTGCCCCTTTCTTAATCTTTCCCGTATCTCTTGCAACCTCTAAAAGCTCCATCGCTTTGGTTTCAAGCTCTGCTGGTAAATCAATATCGAATAGTGGTTTTGCCATTAATCATTCCTCCTTCAGGACTTACCCAAGAACGATAAATCCTTCATCAATCATTGGGCGAGACATTTTAGTTTGCATGAGTTTATATAGTTTATCGCCAGATCTGCAAAACACTTATCTACAATTCAGATTCTTTATCTATAAAGCAATTAGAGTCGTAAGAGCAGGGAGATGTTAAAATGTCTATAGATCTTGAGGTGTATGCGCGATTACCCCCAAAGAAAATGATTATAATACCGATCATTATTTTACTCATTGCACTCTCGATACTTGGTTTTTCTTACCTGCGAACAGGCGAACCCGTAGCCATGGGCGTTGCGTTCAAAGGTGGAACGGTCGCATACCTGACAACCGATGAGTCAGATGCAGAACTTGAGGTAGCGTTTGCAGACTACAATCTGATCGACGTGCGCACGAGTTCAGGGCGCAAGATGGTTCAATTCGGTCCAATGGATGAAGATACTAAAGACAGGCTTTTAGCTTATATTAATTCAAACTATCCTGATGCCCAGATAGAGGACATGGGTGAAGAGTTCAGTCGTGAACAGCAGCATCAGGCACTCTGGGCACTGTTAATTGCGTTCATCCTCATGGCGGTGGTTGTTTTTATCGTATTCAGAACAGCAGTACCTGCACTTGCCGTAATCCTATCTGCATTTTCAGATATAGTAATAGCTGTGGCGTGTATGAACATATTTGGGATAGAACTCACACTTGGAACGGTTGCAGCTCTCCTCATGCTCATCGGTTACTCGGTTGACTCAGACATTCTCTTAACAACACGTCTTCTCAAACGAGAGGGGAGCCTGGAGGAGAAGATTATAAAAGCGATGAAAACAGGGTTTACAATGACGGGGACAACCTTATCTGCGATAACGGTTCTATTCCTCGTCTCGACATCGATGTATCTCATAAGTTCCTATACAGCGATTCCCATACTGCGCGACATCTCGGTGGTCCTCATATTCGGTCTTCTGGCAGATCTTATGAATACGTGGCTCCTGAATACAGGCATTCTCAAATGGTATGCTCTGCGAGTTGAAGCAAAGAAGGAGCTTGAAAGAAAGTCAAAACGTGGCAAGAAGGCGGGTAAAAAACGATAAACTCTCATGATGCTGATTCGAGTTATTCTATGTCTCCCGTTCCTTTTATATGCCTGTTATTCAGACATTAAGACACGGCGAGTTACGAATAAGCTCTGGTACCCAATGATCGTGCTTGGAATTTCCTTCCTGATCATCGACGTGCTCAAAGGAGGGGTTCAATCGCTCATACCATCTCTGCTCTCGATCACTGTGGTCTTCCTTTTTATCTACCTCATCTATTACCTTGGTGTCTTTGGTGGTGCGGATGCGAAGGCATTTATCATGATTGGATTGATGGTCCCCATGTATCCGACGATCACACTCTCTGGATATGATCTGCCACTTGCAGGCATCCCGATCCATCGTATATTTGCACTGAGTGTGCTTGGAAATTGTGCGTTCCTGAGTGTTATCATTGCTGTTCTGTGGGTACTCCTTATCAACCTTGTAGACCTTGCAAGAGATAGAAAGATGCCTGATAGACTCTTTCTGCTTTTTCTTGGATACAGGAAGGATATTGAGGGTCTTAGGGATTCCAGGCACCTCAGGCTACTCGATCGGTATGAAGAGATGGAAGATGGAAGTGTCCGCAAACGATACAGAATGGGGGGAGTTAAGATCGATGACGACCTGATCGGGGAGCTTGAAAAATATGCTGCATCTGGAAAGATAGAAAAAAAAGTATGGGTTACACCAGGAATCCCCTTAATGATTTCAATTACGGCTGGGTTTGTTGTTGCTGTCATCTGGGGAGATCTGATCGATATTCTTGTTCGCCTGAGTATTGGTATATGATGGGTTATTCTTATCATTGATAAGTAGTAGAAAGTATATTGAGGCACGAGCGATGGACTTTCGCGTGGCACTTGGACAGATCAATCCAACGGTGGGTGATATATCGGGAAACACCAGTAAGATCATCCGATTCATCAAAGCGGCAGCAGAACGTGGTGCAGATCTTGTTGTCTTCCCTGAACTTGCAATAACTGGCTACCCGCCAAAGGATCTGCTTCTTAAGCCCTCATTCATCAAAGATAACAGAGATGCACTTAAGCAGATTATCACGGCGAGTGAGGGTATCGCTGTTGTCACAGGTTTTGTTGATGCAGACAAGAAGAAGCTTTACAATGCTGCTGCACTCATCAAGGAGAGAGAACTTATAGGAATACAGCACAAGATGCACCTCCCAAGCTGTGATGTATTTGATGAGAAGCGATACTTCGAGCCTGCAACGAAAATTGAGATCTTCGATCTTGGCAAAATCAAACTTGGATTGAATATCTGTGAGGATATCTGGGTTGAGCATGGTCCTTATGAGGTTCAAGCAGCGAAAGGAGCAGATTTAATTGTAAACATCTCAGCCTCCCCTTTTTATACAGGAAAGACAAAAGTGCGGAGAGAACTCATCTCAAAGCGGGCACGGGAGAATGAAGTATGGCTGCTATATCTTAATCTTGTGGGTGGCCAGGACGATCTGATCTTTGATGGTAGAAGTTCTATCGTAAACCGCGAGGGCAAACTTATAGCAGAATGTAAATCTTTCGAGGAGGATCTTCCTGTAATAGATCTTGATCATGAGGTGATAACTCCAGAAGAGGAAGAGGGCATCTCAGAGATCTACAGCGCGCTTGTACTTGGAGTCAGGGATTATATACAGAAGAATGGGTTTTCCAAGGTTGTAATTGGACTCAGTGGTGGGATAGATTCAGCTGTCACAGCCGCGCTTGCCAGGGATGCACTTGGTTCCCGTAATGTTATTGGCGTCTCAATGCCAAGTGCGATCACATCAAGACAGAGTATCGATGATGCTGAAAAATTAGCCTGTAACCTTGATATAGATTTCAAGGTCATCCCGATCGCAAAGATCGTGGATGCATATACTGAGACGCTTTCAGAGGAATTTAAGGGCAGAGAGGTGGATGCTACAGAAGAGAATATACAGGCAAGGATTCGTGGAAATATCCTGATGGCACTCTCGAACAAATTCGGATACTTCGTCCTCTCAACCGGGAATAAATCTGAGCTTGCTGTGGGATATTGCACGCTCTACGGAGACATGGCAGGTGGGCTTGCTGTGTTATCAGATGTCCTGAAAACAACAGTATATGAGCTTGCAAGGTACATCAACCAAATCAATGAGAGTGAAATCATACCAGAGGGTATCATCACAAAAGAACCATCTGCAGAGCTAAGGGAGGGGCAGAAGGATGCTGATTCGCTTCCACCATACAGTGTGCTTGATCCGATACTTCGGGCATATATTGAGGAACAGAGAAGCAGAGAAGAGATCGTTTCACAGGGGTTTGATGATGAGATCGTTGCTGATATAATCTTTCGCGTTGATCACAATGAGTACAAGCGCCAGCAGATGGCACTCGGAATCAAGATTACGCCGCTTGCGTTTGGCTCAGGCAGAAGGATGCCGATAACAAACAGGTACAGCGGATGACGAAGCCATATCAATTGTGATAGACCGCATGAGCTTCAAATGCGAGATAAATACCAGACAGGGCAGTAAAGCCCGTTAATCCAAAACTTTATATAGTTCACCATTGTTAACTTAACTATAGTTATGTAAAGTATGTAAGATATAATATTTGCACCAGTATCTGAGAAAGATGTTACAAGGGCGATCCTATCAGGGTTCAGCCAGGACCTCGATGAGATAGGAGTTCCATATATAGAAGTAGAAGTACAGGATGGGGTGTGTGTTGCAGGAGTCAAGGTACTGAATATGACAAAATTCGATGACGTTGTGCTAAAGAACGAACGTGTCCAGGGAGTGGTCATAAACTGGACACCGGTATCTGCCCTTCCACGTGCCATCACCTGTGTCGATCCTGTTGCGATTGAATCAAAGATAGTCGTCGATGCAACAGGGCATGATGCAGTGGTTGCGGGAATACCTGATAGAGAAGAGGATGGTGAAATTGCGCAGAATATATCTTGATAACGCTGCAACAAGCTGCGTCGATCCTGATGTTGTAGAAGCGATGCTTCCGTATTTTACAAAAAAATATGGAAACGCATCAAGCCTCCATCAGTTTGGGCGTGAGGCAAAGAGTGCAATGGAGGATGCAAGGTCAAAGGTTGCAGATTTAATCGGTGCAGACCCCAGAGAAGTCATCTTCACTGCAGGTGGCACAGAGTCTGATAATCTGGCGATAAAGGGGATTGCATACCGCAAAGGCAGCGGACATATCATAACAAGTGCAATCGAACATCCTGCGGTGCTTGAGACATGCAGGGCGCTCGAGAAGCAAGGATTTGATCTGACATACATTGGTGTTGATCGATACGGAAGGGTAAACCCACAGGACGTGGAGGATGCAATAAGGAATGATACGATTCTGATCACGATCATGCATGCAAACAACGAGATCGGGACAATCCAGCCAATTGAAAAAATCAGTGAGATTGCAGGCGATAAGGGCATCCCATTCCATACTGATGCGGTTCAGTCAGTGGGAAAGATTCCGATCGATCTGGAAACGATGAAAGCCGATATACTCTCGATCTCTTCGCACAAGATCCACGGTCCAAAAGGCGTTGGAGCGCTTTTTATCAGAAAAGGTACGCTTATCGCACCGATAATACATGGCGGCGGACATGAGAAGGGATTGAGGAGCAGTACCGAGAATATTCCTGGGATCGTCGGATTTGGGAAGGCGTGTCAGATTGCATTGGAGCGGATGAGTAGAGATATTCCTTACATGTCGGGTTTGAGAGATCGGTTGATCAAGGGTGTGCTTGAAGGAATAGAGGCGGCGTATCTGAACGGGCACCCGGTAGATAGGCTATGTAACAACGCGCATTTCAGGTTTACGGCAATCGAAGGGGAATCGCTCCTCATGAGCCTCGATCTTGAGGGTATTGCGGCATCAACAGGTTCTGCCTGCTCCTCAAAGAAGCTTGCAGCATCACATGTTCTCATGGCGATCGGGCTTGATGAGGTGGCTGCACATGGCTCACTCAGATTAACACTTAGCAGATTCAATACGCGTGAAGAGGTGGACTATTTTCTGGAAGTGCTGCCGCGAGCAGTTGAGAGACTCAGAGAGATCTCGCCATTGTGGGGGAAGTGAAGATGTACAGTCAGAAGGTGATGGAGCATTTCCAGAACCCAAAAAAATATGGGAGAGATCGAGAATCCAGACGGTATTGGTGAGGTCGGAAATCCTACATGCGGAGATCTGATGACGATCTACATTAAGGTCGAGGGAGATCGCCTGAAGGATGTAAAGTTCAAGACATTTGGGTGTGCTGCAGCGATTGCGACAAGCTCGATGATAACCGAACTCGCAAAGAATAAGAGCCTTGATGAGGCGCTAGAGATCACAAGGAACGATGTTGCTGATGAACTTGATGGCCTCCCACCGATCAAGATGCACTGTTCAAACCTTGCAGCAGATGCGCTTCACGCTGCAATAGCAGATTACAGGCGAAGAAGAGATGAATCTCGGTAGATACATTGGGTAGTCTTCTTACAACTCACATATCCCCTCAATATATCTCGCAGTCACCCGTTTTGCAGTTTCTTTCGAGATCTTATCCTCAACCAATCTGAGAAAAACCTCTGCATAATCTGGATTCATGCACGATAAACTCTCCAAACCCCTCATAACTAAATCTACAAGATATGAAAGCTCATCATTGTTCAAACCCCCAAGTCGCCTCTCAAAATCAGCAAGATCGCGTGCGAAGTGATTTGCAAGCGGTGGGAGTATCGACCTGTACGGCACCCTTGAGTGTTCACACACGATCTCGTCCAGTTCTGGAGCAAGCCGTTTCAGGAGCGAAACATCCTTATCATCCAGTTCTCTTGGCATAAGTCGTCCCCTTTAGAAGAGTGGACTTGGTTGATCTTCATCCTTTAACTCAGGGAGCGTTCTTGTCTCAACAAATAGCTGTGTCGTGATGTGTTTCATGCGGTTTAAGATCAACTCCTTGCCCGTCTGTGTGATCGCAAAGATCGGGACAGAACGTCCAACCTGAAGTAGAGCCATTTCTCCTATCTGAGAACGTAAATGTCTTGAAGCACATCCTGTTGTGAGATCTACAGTATCTATCAAGGCCTTTGCATCATCCCGGCTCAGACCGGTTGTGTGCACCCCGAAGAGAACCGCTTTCTTACCAGGATTTGCCTTCTCAACATCTCTGCACATCTTTGCAACGTCTGGAGATGTGAGTGTGACACCAACACAATCGTGGTCTTTGAATGCACGCTCCAACCCGGCAACCTGGTCGATGCTGGCACGTTCAGGATCAAGAATAATCGCGCCTTCTCCTTCAAGGTTTCTTATAACCTCTACTATCGGTGAGGTGAGGGTGAGCCCGGACATCGCAACACCTATTCCCTGCATCACATCACCTTGGTCGGTTATCACCGTGCCCGCACCATCACAGACTGTAACCGCTGCATCAATCAGTCCATCGTTAAGCGCATTACTCAGGATCTCGGATGCCCCAAAGCTCACGAAGGACTCGGTCGTCTCTTTGATCTTCCTCGCTGGTGTGCACATCCCCCATCGCTCGATACGCCGCTCAACCCCAAGCCTGGCGGAATCATCCATGAGGTTCTGGATGCCAAATACTTTCTCAACCACAGGGCAGTATTCAAGTCGTTTCTCTGCGTGTTCAACCTTCACAACCTTTCCATCCTCTACAAAGACCTTTGTCTTCCCCAATGTCTCAATTATATGCTGATCCATCTTAATTTCTCCTTATGACCCTGTACCTACTTTTATTGGCAGAGTCCTCCACAATAACACCGATATTTTTAAGCTCATCCCGTATCCAGTCAGATTTTTCCCATTCACCCTTTGCTCTGTGTTCATCTCTTATGCACATCACGATATTTAGAAGTTTATCAACCATTTCCTCGTCCCCCCTGCTTACCCCAAACTCAAACCCGAATATCGTTTCAAGTTCAGTGAAGAAACGGTTCAGTACGTCGAGCGTCTGGATAGAGAGTGTATTCTCCATTGTATATCGATTCAGATCCCGTATAAGATCGAAGACAACTGAGAGCGCAAGTGGGGTGTTGAAATCATCATCCATCGCCCTAAAAAAGTTATTTCTGGCATCAAGAACCTTTGCACGAAAATCCGAATCCTCGTGAGTTGATCCCTGCTCTACTTCTCTCATAAGCAGACGCACTGTCTCAACCGCCCCGCGGATACGCTCAAAACTGCTTGCAGCCTGTTCCAGAGCTTCTTCACTATAATCTATAGGACTTCTGTAGTGTGTTGAGAGTATAAATAACCTGAATACCGCGGGGCTGCAACGTTCGAGCATTTCCCTGATCGTTATAAAGTTTCCAAGCGACTTCGACATCTTCTCTTCTTTAACATTCAAAAATCCTGTGTGCATCCAGTAATTGACCATCGGTTTCTTACCAGAGGCTGATTCCATCTGGGCGATCTCTGCTTCGTGGTGTGGAAATATCAGATCCTTTGCACCGCCATGTATGTCATACTGCGCTCCAAAATATTCTGACGTGATCGCCGTATCCTCGATATGCCAGCCTGGTCTTCCCTTACCCCATGGTGAATCCCATGCAGGTGGGTCTTCTCGCTTTTTCCAGAGTGCAAAGTCACCGGGGTTTCGTTTCAAAGGGTCTGGCTCGATCCTGTGATGGGTGAGATCATCCAATCGCTGATGTGATAACTTTCCGAAGTCTTCAAACTTCGACTCATCGAAGTAAACACCGTTATCGGTCACGTATGCAAAGCCCTTATCGATCAGTACCCCGATCTGATCTATTATCGCATCGATGTGTTCTGTTGCCCTTGCATGAAAGTTCACACTCCTTACCCCAAGCGCCTCCATATCCTTATGATACTCCTTTTCAAACCTTCTTGCAAGTTCTAAAGGATCTATTCCAAGTTCTTCTGCTCTATTTAGTATTTTATCATCCAGATCTGTGATATTTTGAAGATAGAATACACTAAAACCCTTGAATCTTAAATACCTTGCAACAACGTCAAAGGCGATGTATGTTCGTGCATGACCGATGTGTGCATGATCATAGACGGTTGGACCACATACAAAGAGATTCACCCGATTTTCATGGATCGGACTGAATTCCTCTTTAGTCTGTGTCATCGTGTTGTATATCTGCATAAAGGCCGGGGCTGGGATTCGAACCCAGGTATCACGGTCTGCAGCCGTGCACCTATGCCACTCGGTCACCCCGGCATTCATATATAATAGAATTAACGATAGTTACATATAAGAGTTTGGGTAATGGTATGTCTTTTGATTTTTTTGTGCGTCTTCTGAAGAGTATGCACAATGCCTGTGCATACCCAGACCAGTATGCACAAATTTCTCATATTTTTGTGCATACCCCTGCAGGTATGCGTGGTGGCTGTGCATTTCATCATTTCCTCAATACCTCATACAGACCTTTATTGTTCCTCGGGGTTAAATTTCATTTCCCCTCCATTTTAATTGCTGATGGCTCAACCTATATAACTCAGATCCTCCTTCCGTGATTTTTCGTCCATCTGATCCCGTATCAACATCGCTCTTCTGTGGATTTCACGCTCAAGGAGTTCGACCTCTTTATCAAGCTCGCTCATATCCACCTCTATATTGATTATACTGCATAGTGCCTCAAGAACAGCCTTTGCAGCTTTTGGATCAGGATACTCCCCAAATGTCTCTCCAAGAAGACATATACCATCAAACCCACGTTCCTTCCCAAGCCCAATAAGGAGTCCTGAGATCCCGGTGATTGGCCCTTTCTGGCCCTCATCAATACGTACACCATGTGCTTTCAGGAGATCGACAAGATCCTTGCTGGTTGCAACTCCGTGAACCGCAGGGTTTTCCAGGTACTGTCCTGTGCCATAACCTCCGAGTGTGAATATCCTCCTTACCCCAAAGTCATCACAGAGATCGAGTATGCTATCTGCAAGTCGGTAGTAAGAGTTTGGTGTGCTTCCCTGATAGAACCCAAGAATTATGATTAGATTTCGCTCAAGATCGTAATATATTTCGTCCTTCGGAAGTTCTGCCACACCGTCGGTGTACATGATACCGGGTATAGGCGTACCTGGATTGATAAAATACGGTGAGTAAACATCTGCAAGTTTCTTCATTCCTGCATCTCGTACCAGATGGCTTGCGGCGATCAATCCAACATTACCTATTCCACTCAATCCCTCGATAAATATCGGTTCATCCATCACAGGCTTTTCGACTCGGTATGTTATAGCAACCCGTGTATGCTTAAGAAATTCATCCTTGAACATCAAACTAAAATCCTGCGCCATCCCTTAAATAATGTCACTCGATTTTAACCCGTTTTCCTGTAACCATGTAAACAACTCTGGCTGCAATATTACAGGCGTGATCACCGATCCGCTCAAGATATCGTGCCACAAAAGAGAGATGCGATGCGTTTGCAATTTTTCTCGGATCTTCGATCATGAACGTGATGAGCTCGCGGCGGATCTGATCATAGAGCGCATCAACCGTGTCATCCCGCTTACCCATCGTCATTGCAAGTTCCGCATCCCGTTCCTTGAAGGCGGTCAGGCTATCATTCAGCATCGAAGTAACAAAATCTGCCATACGTGGAATATCAATCAGCGGTTTGATGAACGGCTCATTTGCTGTTTTTATCGCAATTTCTGCGATATCTGCCGAGAGGTCTGATACCCGATCAAGATCGGTTATAATCTTCAAGCAGGTTCCAATCATCCTCAGATCCTTTGCCAGTGGTTGCTGGAGTGCAAGAAGTTTCATACACTTATTTTCGATTGAGAGCTCCATTGCGTTGATCTCAACCCCCATCTCGAGGACGCGGTTGGCAAGCTCCACATCCTGCTCAACCAGCGATTTTACACTTGTGGTTATCGTATCTATCGAGAGCTTGCCCATCTCAATGACATCGTCCTCAAGTTCTTCAAGCTGATCCAGAAAACTTTTTGCCATTTTTATTCACCCATTCCTCCATCCACGCTTGTAAATAGACCCTGATCATTATAAAGCTGATCGATCGTAAGACAGGTTCAGGATCAATTCATCCAGTTTCCTCTTTGGTACGTGGTGGCGACCCTCTGTGTCACGCCAGTATTTAATATCACCATCCTTCCCAACCGTTTCGATTATTACCGTTTCCTTTGGCTTGCCAAGCGCGATGGCGAGAAGTATCTTGTAGCGTGACGGGATATTGAGATCTCTTCTTAGCCCATCACGATCTATTGCTCCAATCATACAGCCACCAAGACCCATCTCGGTTGCACCAAGAAGGATGCTCTGAGCCGCGATTCCGTGATCACACCAGAAGGTCTTGCTTATCTCGGTATCACCGAGGATAATAATGTACGCGGACGGTCGCTCGCCCCTGGGTGGTGTGCCTGCACCTTTCAGATACCCGGCCCATGAAAGACGTGGAAATATCAGCGCATTTGTAGCAGGATCGTGAGAAAGGATGTACTTTAGAGGTTGCAGATTTGCTGCTGATGCAGAGAGCCTTGCAAGATCGATGAGTTCCATAAGCGTCTCAGGTTCTATCGTTTCATCTTCATAAAACCGCCGATAGCTCCTGTTCTTCTTTATCAGATCTCTTATCATAGATTTTCCTTGATACAACAGCATAAATAGATTTTGCAGCATGGTAGCATGAACTCCATCGATGACAAAAACTTAAATAAATCCTGAACCGATCAAATTTAACCCTGATATGCGCTGATGGTCTAGAGGCATGACTTGGGCCTTCCAAGCCCACAGCCCGGGTTCGAATCCCGGTCAGCGCATCGAGTCTCGATCATAATCAAAATGATGATGCAATCGATCATAAATCGTTCCTGTATCGATTCGATTGAAACCGCTCGTTATCGAAAGCTTTATTAGCTAAAAGATCGATAAAAGCTCGGTTATATAACTATCAGAGAAGGTGAAATAGATGGTTAAGAAATTATATCTGTTTGTGACATTAGCGTTGGTCCTTGTTGTTGTGGGGGTTGCAGGCTGTCTGGAAGGAGGAGAGGAAGCTACTCCCACGCCGATAGCAACACAACCCACGCCAACACCAACACCGATTGTGACACAGGCACCTGTAACGACGCCTGAAATGAGCTGCCTGATGTGCCACAAGAACGCAGCAGACCTGGATGCACACCAGCACGGTGGAGATAAGTGTACACAGTGCCATAAAAATCCGGGTGGTGCCGTAGGGGATGTTCACGGGCTTCATCCGGAATCAATAGTCCCGTGTAAGACCTGTCATGGTACACCACCAACCATACCCCAGCCAGTTGGAACTTATACGGTCTGCGAGAACTGCCATGGATACCCAGATGCAACAACGTCTGTTGAAGGAAACCTGGTGAAAATCCACGAACCAAGGGGCAAGGATTGTACAGTATGCCACGTTGGTGACGTCTCAGTAATACATTCAGGCAAGGCAAAAGTAATAGAATGATATGGAGATAGCAAAGAAGGAAGTTATTCCTTCTAATTCTTTTATTTTTGAAGGAAGGGGGTTTTAATATAGACCAGGAACTTATGCGTATTGGTGTTTCGCTTCCAGACAATCTCCTCAATCGTTTTGATGAAATAATAACGAAGAGGGGATACTCGTCGAGATCCGAAGGAATACGAGATGCGATCAGAAATTATATCGTAGAATACGAATGGATGGGGGAAGAAGAGGGTGAAAAAGTTGCGGTTATAACAATCACCTACAACCACAATCAGCGTGGGCTGACTGATACACTCCTTGATATCCAGCACAACTCAATTGGATTGCTTGGAACCTCACTCCACGTACATCTTGATCATGACAACTGCATCGAGATACTGCTTGCACGCGGAAACATACGCGAGATCAAACAGATAACAGAAGAGATCATGTCGTTAAAAGGCGTTAAACACGTCAAACTCACGACAACATCAAAAACATTAGATTGAAATCATATTTTTCCAGCCACCCTGCGCGTGCCCATGCTGATCAGGATATTTGATAGAGCATTCATCACCTCTTCCCGAACACCCTCATCCTCATCTTTCAATGCCAGAATCAGTGGTTTTGCAGCAGCATAATCCCCGAAATCACCGAGCACCAGCGAAGCATAACTTCGTATAGAGGGGTTTTCGTCGTTCAAAGCATCAATGAAGGCTTTTATAACCTTATCTCCACATAAAACGTGATTCTCAATCTTTGCAAGTAAATAGAGCGCATATTCCTTTGTAGCTCGATCATTTTCCTTTGTGAGTTCAATCAATGGCTCAATTAACCGCTTATCATTTAAGTTCTCGATGATAAAAAGTGCGTTCAACCGTTTGAATCTGTTTTTACTCTTTAAAGAAGAGATGAGCTCGCAAAGCTCCCAGTCATCGATCTCATCAGATCCTGTATTTTTAGCATATTTTTCTCTCATCTATAATGAATGATGATCATAAAAATTAATAAAGTTATCGGAGAGATCGTGCTGATACAATTGTCCCATGCACTGCTATTTGAGCTTACTCGATGATCAGCAGAAGATCTCCCTGCATCACAGTATCACCTTCATTGACAAGGATCTCCTTCACGGTTCCGCTCCTGGGTGCATGAATGTTGTTCTGCATCTTCATTGCTTCGAGAACGCATACAACATCTCCTTCTTTGACCTCTGCACCTGTGCCAACGTTGAGCTTCACGATCATCCCCTGCATCGGAGCGAGAACGCCACCTTCAACATTCTGTTTTGCTTGTACAGCCTCCTTCTTTTTGATCTGCATGCCTGCAGGGAGTATCTTCACATTATAGATCTCTCCATCGACTTCAACCCCAAATTCCGCTTCAAATGTCTCTGTTGTATGTTTCTTTGGGATCGGTTCTGGTTCGATCTCGTTGTTCAGGAACTTGATGGCAATTGCAGGATATAAGGCATGAGTCAGTATGTCTTCCTCCTTCCTTAGAAGGTGCATTCGTTCAAGCTCCTCACGTGCAACTTCATAATGTGGCTCAAGCAGATCTGCAGGTCTCACCGTGATCGGATCTTCATCTGATACAATCTCTCGCACCGCTGGATCGATCTCGCCGGGAGGCTTTCCATAGAAGCCATTCACATAATCTCGCACTTCTTTTGTAACAGTCTTATACCTCCCGTGTAAGACATTGAGAACCGCCTGTATTCCAACGATCTGGCTCGTTGGTGTCACAAGAGGAGGATAACCAAGCTCTGCCCTGACTCGCGGAACTTCTTCGAGGACTTCTTTATACCTGTCAAGTGCATTCTGCGCTTCAAGCTGCGATACGAGATTTGATAACATTCCACCTGGGATCTGGTAAAGGATGACGTTTGTATCCACACGCTCTGAGATCGGGTTCACCAGCCCCTCGTACTTTTCCCTCACCTTGAGGACCCGTTCCTTGAGCTGCGTACAGTACTCGAGATCGAGCCCTGTATCGTACGGTGTTCCCTGGAGTGCTGCGATGAATGGCTCAAGCGGTGGCTGAGATGTTCCTCCTGCAAACGGAGAGAAAGCTAAGTCTAAGATGTCAACACCGGCCTCACACGCACTGTAATAACTCAACGGTGCCATACCAGAGGTGCAGTGAGAATGGAGGTCTATTGGGATACCAACTTCTTTTTTAAGCGATTTTACAAGAGAGTATGCATCAGCAGGTGAGATCAACCCTGCCATATCTTTTATGCAGATTGAATCTGAACCAAGATCAAGAAGATCCTTTGCCATCCCTACAAACGTCTCGATCGTGTGAACTGGACTTATTGTATAGGAGATCGTACCCTGTACATGAGCACCAACTTTCTTTGCCGTTTTGATCGATACTTCCATGTTGCGAATGTCGTTGAGCGCATCAAAGATCCTGAATATATCGATACCATTCTCATGTGCCTTCTCAACAAACTTCACAACGATATCATCCGGATAATGCCTGTATCCAACGAGATTCTGACCGCGTAAAAGCATCTGGAGTGGGGTCTTCTTTATCACACCCTTCAATGCCCTGAGCCGTTCCCATGGATCTTCGTTGAGATATCTTATGCAGACGTCAAATGTCGCACCACCCCATACTTCCATCGAGAAAAATCCGACCGCATCCATATCCTCGGCGAGATCTAACATATCCTCCGTGCGCATGCGGGTCGCGATCAAAGACTGGTGCGAATCCCTGAATGTTGTATCCGTTATTCTGACCATCAATAACATCTCCTCAGAAGTATGCAATAAAGTTTTCCAATGATCACTCAGGAAATATGTCAAGAAGTGATCGCTGTCCTTTTGCAAGAACTGTATCACTCTCCTCTGGAAGCTTGATGGATCCGTACTTTCCGCCACCACCTGGATCTATGATAACCCGACCTTCTCTGAAGGCAAAAATTGCAGAAACAACCTTTGAATCGAATCCCCGAAGTTCATCGAGATTTGAATCGATGAGAACTGCAACTTCAGATCCAAACTGCGAAATGAGGCTTTCCCATATACTTTTAACTGATTTTGTACCGACACCACGACCAATGGCAAGCGATATAATCTCTGCGAGAGGTATCAGATGCAGATACGGTGGACGATGGGGTGGATGGACAGGTTCTTCAAGATCTGCAAGCTCATGTACACGGTCAAATACGCCCTTCTTGATCAGCCCCCCACAATCGCACCTCCATTTTGCAGCCACCGCGTCAACGAGTGCAATTTTTTTGTAACACCTTGTACAGGCAGTTCTATTGTATTTACCCTCTTCTGGCGGCAGTCCTACATTCAGTATTGGTTTTCTGCCCTTCTTTCGTAAAATCGCCATCTTAAGCTCATCAAATGTTATATCTTCCATCTCAAATCGGTTGAACTCTCGTGCAAGCCTGATTGGCCAGGGCGAATGGGCATCCGAGTTTGTGAGAAAGGTCAGATCATGGTGATCAGAGATAAGATCTGCGTAAGATGAATCTGCGCTCAATCCAAGCTCGATGAACGAGATGTAGCTTTTCATATCACCGTAACACGCCTCAAGGGAGTCATGGTAAGCATAGAGTGCGGTCCACGGTGTAAATGCGTGTGCAGGTCCAATCAAAGCCCCTGCATCTCTTGCAGCCTCGGCAATCTCACAGCCAGTCAGGTTGATCTTTGGTCTGCCATCACCATCGATCTCGGATGTGTACCTGGAAAAGACCTCACGAAGCTCAACCGCCTTTGAGAGGGATGGGAGAATGAGAAGGTGATGTACACGGTTAGTATCCTCAACCTCACATGTGGGGATGAAAAGTCCGTCAAAAAGATCCTTATTCTCTTTTATTTCAGCAAGCCATCCCCCATGAAGGCAATCCCCACTCCCAATCAGGTTTATTCCCTTTTTTGGTGCCTCGCGTGCCAAAGTCTTGATCGTCATCTTCTTCGAGGAGGCTGCTGCAAAACGTGAGTGTATGTGCAGATCGGCGTTGACGATGAGTGGCATAGACGTGATTTAACTGGCAGGTATTTAAAATTGCTTGAATGATCGAAATTTGAAGGAGTTAAGGTTATTAACGCAGATGGAGAATTACGATGAGGGAATATCGATGAAAGAATCTATCGTCAAAGACCTGCAGCTTGCGGATACTGGGGATGAGCGGATTGAATGGGCAAGGCGGCACATGCCGGTGCTTGAACTCATAAAATCGCGGTTTGAAGAGACAAAGCCACTCGATGGCGTGAAGATCACAGCGTGTCTGCATGTCACGGTTGAGACAGCAAACCTCATCAAGACACTGAAAGCAGGGGGGGCAGAGATCGCACTTGCCGGATCGAATCCATTGAGCACACAGGATGATGTTGCTGCAGCGCTCGCCAGAAGTGGTATCTGGGTTTATGCATTCAGGGAAAACGATGACGAGTACTATGCGTGTCTTGAGGCGGCACTTGATATCATGCCTGATGTTGTACTTGATGATGGGGCAGATACAATAGCACATATACACGAGCACTACCCCGATCTCATGAACTCGATAAAGGGTGCGTGCGAGGAGACCACCACCGGGGTGATCCGTCTGAGAGCGCTTGAAAAGTCTGGCAAACTCGCTTTTCCGGTAATCGCGGTGAATGATGCTGAAACAAAGATGATGTTTGATAATCGTTATGGAACGGGTCAGTCGACACTGCATGGGATTATGAATGCTACAAATCTCCTGTTTGCAGGCAGAAAAGTGGTGGTTGTCGGATATGGCTGGTGCGGCAGGGGTGTTGCGATGCGTGCCAGAGGACTGGGTGCAAATGTGATCGTGGTTGAGGTCAACCCGAGAAAGGCCCTTGAAGCTGTGATGGATGGTTACCAGGTGATGCCGATGCATGATGCTGCAAAGACGGGTGAGATCTTCATCACGGTGACAGGTGATACATCGGTCATACGGGGTGAGCATTTCGAGTTGATGCAGGACCAGGCAGTTCTTGCAAATTCGGGGCACTTCAATGTCGAAATTGCAATTGATGACCTCGAAAAGCTTGCAATCAGCAAGAAACGCGTCAAAGAAGAGGTTGATGAGTACACGCTTGCTGATGGCAGGCGGATATATCTCCTGAGTGAAGGGAGACTTATCAATCTGGCGGCAGCGTACGGTCATCCACCCGGTGTGATGGATATGAGTTTTGCGAATCAGGCACTTGCGGTTGAATACATCATAAACTCCGATCTGCGTGAAAGAAAAGTCACTGGCGTACCGAGGGAGATCGATGAGCGTGTTGCGGCCCTCAAGCTCAAATCGATGGGGATTGAGATTGAGACGCTGACAGAAGAACAGGAGCGGTACCTCTCATCATGGGAACTTGGAACGTGAAGGGTAGCGCACACTCAATCCAAAAGCCTTTAAAGGTAAAGAATGATCTTTGTTTATATGGAACTTAAGGCAGAACTACCACTCGAAGGTGTCATATCGTTTTACCAGTCTATCAGCCGATTCTGGCAGTACTGTAATATGTGCAGGAAGATGACGGAGATGGATGATGAGGATGTCGAGGACCAGCGGATTGCGTGCGCGATGGGTGCAAGAGATAGCATCGACACTGCGTATATTGAGTACCTCCTCAACATACCATTGATATTTGCAACGTTCGATGGTATAAAACCGATATCAATCGCAAATGAACTTGATACTGAAGAACTTAAATCACACTTTCAGCAGCAGTTTGACTCGATTGATCGGAAGGAGGAGATGCGCCAATTTCTCGATGTGATCAATAAAATCAGAAATTCGTGTCCATTCGCCTGTTCATTCGAGCAGATGGAACAGGACGTCAAGAGTCTTATCGAGCTTGCAGATGCCTGTCAAAACTTTGTGGAGATGATGTATGTGGATGTGCTTGTGGATGAGACGAAAAATCAACTCCAGGAGATGGTCAAAAACCCAGAAACTTTCAGAAGCATATTTCCACTGCCTCCAAAGCCACTTAAGGACGAATATCGAAGTTGAATTATAGAATGGGAGAAATGATATGCGAAATATCCAGGTTGAGGCGATACATCAGCTTCCGATCGAACTTCAGGAGATCGAGCTTGTTGAGAGAAAAGGTATTGGACACCCAGATTCGATCTGCGATGGGATTGCAGAAGCTGTAAGCCGTGCGCTGTGCAATGAGTACAAGAAGCGATATGGCATGATACTCCACCACAACACCGATGAGGTGGCGATTGTTGCAGGCAGGTCCAGACCAGCCTTTGGTGGTGGTGAGATCATCACCCCTAGCTATATTCTTCTAAATGGAAGAGCGACAAAATGGGCTGGTGACGAAGAGGTGCCTGTCGATGTCATCGCATTGAGGGCTGCAAAATCATATCTTCAGGAGAGTATCCATAACCTCAACCCTGAGACGGATGTGGTGATCGACTGTAAGATCGGGGAAGGTTCATACGATCTTGTTGAGATATTTGACTCCAGAGACAGGGTACCGCTTGCAAATGACACCTCCTTTGGTGTGGGGCATGCACCTTTCTCTGAGGTTGAGAATATCGTCTACAACATCGAAAGAGAGATGGTGAATAATCTCAGTAAGCGCGAGAAGGCGGTAGGCGAGGATATAAAGGTGATGGGACTGAGAGTGAAGGATAAGATTACTGTCACGATCGCAGATGCTTTTGTCTCGAGATATGTCGATGATATCGATCATTACGTCGCGATACGGGATGAAATTGCCACCTTTGCAAAGGATGTTGCGTCATCATACACAGATCGTGAAATTGAGGTATTTGTAAACGTTGGGGATGACATTGAGAATGGATCAATATACCTCACCGTGACAGGGCTCTCAGCAGAGATGGGGGATGATGGTTCAGTTGGGAGAGGAAATCGTGCGAATGGACTCATCACACCAAACAGATCGATGAGTCTCGAGGCAACATCAGGTAAGAACCCGGTGAACCACGTTGGAAAGATCTACAACCTGCTCACAACCCAGATCGCAAATGAGGCTATAGAGAAGATCGCAGACCTTCAGGAGATATCAGTCAGAATTCTCTCACAGATTGGTCAGCCGATCGATAATCCACTGGTTGCAAACGCCCAGATCATCCCGAAGAATGGGGTGAGTGTTGATGATATTGCGCCTGCGATAACCAGGATCATCGATGATTGGCTTGAGCGAGTTACAGAGATCACAGAACTTGTATCAGAAGGGAAGATTACGACGTTTTAATTGTTTTTATACCCTGATGCACGGGTGGTAGAATCTCAGAGTTAGAAGAGAAGATCCGCAAATTTAAGAATTTGATGGTCAAGGATATTAATGCTGCGATTGACGGAGAGGCGAATTATCTGGTTGCGCTGGCGCTCTCTGCTTACACAGAGTTTCTTGGTGGGCTGTATCGGTGCAAGATCAGGGAAGGACAGGCAAAAAAGAACTACAATCATGGCTTGAAAAAGCTGGGTGAAGAATATATCAGGTTGCTGGATGAACATGGCGATGATGTATATGAACGGGTGAGATGTGGGCTGGTACACGAATATTTCATCAAAGGACTGGCAAAAGTATGGATGAGAGAGCCTGCACCCACTGATTGCGGGATTGAGTTCAGATCTGATGGTTTTATAAATTTTTATGTCTCCCGGTATTTCGATGACTTTCAGCATGCGATAGATGAGTACATAAGGGAGTTGTATAAAAACAAAAGATTGATGGATTATTTCCTGTCAAGATGGAAGGTCGATGAGCGATCAGCAACGACATGATGTCATGAAAACCCTTGTCATAACAGGAAGACGAGCAACCGAGATTGTCAGGAACTATGTTGGAGATCTGGCTGAGGTAGCGGTTGCAGATGTGGATGTTGCAGCGCTCCTGACACCCCAAATACTTTACAGACTGCTTAAAAAGATTGATCTCTCAGATTACGATTTGATACTGCTCCCTGGAAACGTCACATCCAATTTTAGTGAGCTGGAGAGAGAGTTTGGAGTTAAAATAAGACTTGGTACAAGATACGCCCATGATTTACCAGATCTGCTCGCGAATATTGATGAAATTGAACTTTCAGACTCTGTTCCAGCGCGCAGGTCATCTGAAAGAGACTTTGAAACAATAAAGAAAGAGCTTCTCGAGCTTGAAGCTACGGGTGTACCTGAATTCATGATAAGGGGTGTTAAGATCGGAGGAAATACCTCGATGAAGGTGATGGCCGAGATCGTGGATGCAACGTTACTCCGAGATGAGGAACTTGAGCAGGAGATCAGATACTTTGAATCAGAGGGCGCCGATATCATCGATCTTGGTGTCACACTTGATGCAGAAGTGGACGATGTAAAACGCATCCTTGCGGTTGCAAAATCCGTGACAGAGCTTCCTGTAAGTCTTGATACAATGGAGCCAGCGCTCATTGAGGCAGGAATCAGTTCGGGCGCTGATCTTATCCTGAGCCTTGACAGAGAGAATATCGAAGCAGTCGGAGAAGATATCGCAAAAGCAGAGATATCTGCGGTTGTAATATCAAGAAGTGGCGTTGATGAACTTTTTGAGGTAATTGATATAGCACGATCGCTTGGAATTGATAAGATAGTTGCAGATCCGATCCTTTCACCGGTTGGAGAGGGCATCGCGCGCTCGATCCATGACTACTACCGTTTCAGAGAGATCGATAAATCAACACCGCTATTTTTTGGGGTTGGGAATGTAACAGAACTTATTGATGCAGATTCTGTCGGGATAAATGCTGTTCTTGCAGGAATAGGAATGGAACTCGGCATTGGAATACTCTTTGCACCAGAGGCAAGTAGAAAAACCATGGGAAGCGTAAATGAACTTGTCAAAGCATCGATGATGATGCAGCTCGCATCAAAAAGACAGTCTCCACCAAAAGATCTTGGAATCGACCTCTTTGTTGCAAAAGAGAAGCGTAAACGCGAGGGTGTCCTGATCGAAGAGCTGGATGATGTGGTAACAGTTACAGAAAAGCAGGAGTGGAAATCAGATCCACTCGGCTACTTCAGGATAGCGGTGCAGAAAGGAATGATATATCTTGAGCACAACATGCCAGATGGGAGAGTTGAGATTATACGGGGTCTGAAGGCGAAGGAAATTATCGCATATCTTGCTAAAACAGGCAAAATCTCGATGATCGATCATGCAGGTTATCTTGGAGTTGAACTTGCAAAAGCAGAACTTGCGATCAGGCTTAGAAGGAGCTATGTCCAGGACGAGGAGATCTAAGCTGGGACAGCATACCCTTCTTGATGATGCGATTCTGGATCGGATCGTTGAGTACGGTGAAGTTGCGAGAAAGGATCGGGTACTTGAGATCGGTGCGGGAACTGGAAATCTTACAGCTCGCCTTATTGAACGGTCGGATACGGTGTACGCGATCGAGATTGATCCTGAGCTATCAAGAATGATTAAGGCGAGATGTCCAGGTGCATTCATTATAAACGCAAATGCGCTTAAGATCGAGCTTCCTGAATTTGATAAGGTCATATCAAATCTGCCCTATTCAATTTCATCCAATATTACGCTAAAACTCCTCAGATCAGAGTTTAAACTTGGAATTTTGATCTATCAGTCAGAGTTTATTCAGCGAATGAGAGCAAAACCAGGAGAAAAGAGGTATGGGAGGATTGCAGTCTCTGTTCAGGCGTTTTCAGATATTGATGTGCTTGAAAAGGTTCCAAAGAGTGCATTCTATCCTGTGCCAGCTGTTCATTCAGCCATCATCCGACTCACACCCCACAACAAGTATAATATCAAGGATAAAGCCCTCTTTTTAGATTTTGTAAGATGGCTATTCTCAAACCGCAGAAAACATGTAAAAAAGACGCTCAGGATGGCGGGAATTGATCCTGTTGGCACAGGTCTCGAAAAATTACTTGATATGCGCCCCGATGAACTTGAAGTGCCTCAAATTCTTGAAATTTATGAAAAAGTGATTTATGGGGCGGATTGTAAGTTCATTCGTATTCGCTAACCACAAATCTTAATAGATATAAATACAATAATATTTTATGCGTATTAGTGAAAAAATGTCTCATTATCTATACTTATTATTCTTGATTATGCTAATTTGCGTTATATGTTTAAGTGAGTCGGCGCTTGGGAAAGGTATCCAGACGCTCACAGTCGAAGAAGGTAAAACTATGACGATAAAAGAGGAAACACTTTTTATAGGCAAAAGCATAGTGATTGAACCTGATGCGACACTCATACTGGATAATACAAGCATATTGCGCTGGAAAGGCGATAGCACAGAGGTTTTGATGGGAGATAACTCCACACTATTTTTGAACGCTTCGAGAATGAATACCTCTGTGATCAGGGGGGATTCGGTGCGGGCGGTTACTTTTGATAACTCAGATCTCATAGCAGAGGAGATTGCACTTCATGCATCTGAGATAAGGTCTGTATCATCGACAATCTCATCCATCAATATCTCAGGAGAAGGGAGGCTGATCGAACTCCAGAATTCAACGATCGAGGGGGCACATACATATCTTAAATCTATTTTCACCCGTATTGAAGGGTCAACGATCGATTCTCGAGAGATTGAGTTCTTGAGTGCTGAGTACCTTAGTATCGGTAAGACAACGCTGCTTGGAAACGTTACAGTCGGAGACCTCTTTGAGACGAGTGATGCGCTGATTAAGATGCGGGACGTCTATCTTGACTGGTCTGCCTTCACCCTGCACAGCAATTTGCCACTCACACCCTACAACACATTCACAGCACGGGTCACAAACCCCGCAGATACACCCATGGCAGGCATAGAAGTTTTGATATATGCTGATGGTGAGCAGATAGGGAATGCATCAACTGATCAGGATGGAAAGGCAGAGTTCAATCTTCCTGCAGCAACCATCCACGATGGAAGAGGGCAGGTCACCTTCATAAACTATACAGCCGTGGTACACTTCACGAATACAACCGCCTCGGCCAACTTCACATTAGTATCACCACTCACACTCACGCTGAGAGAAGAGACCGCTCCCCCCGAGCCGAACGAGACCTCGACGCCGACGATAGCGAATGAACCTGAATCCTCTGCCACAACCAGCAAGACACCCGATGTTGCCGATGTAACACCTGCTGTCACACTCACAAGACGTGTGATGGGTGCGTTTCTCACTGGATCGTTCATCATACTGGGACTGACAATAGGAGGGGTGCTTGGTGTGATCGCTCTCATAATAAAACGAAGAGGGAGGGATTGAGATGGATCTTCTACTCTCGCTATTTCTCCTGATCCTGTATCTTCTTTTTATTGGGTTTATCATCATCTATGTCTCATCATTTGCAGGCATTCTTTTCATGTTGCTGGTACCACTCATCGGAGTTATGATCGCACCCGAAGAGATGGCGGGATTCCTCTCATATGAACTTTTTGCAATCATGGATGGCGCGATCTCGATGCGTAACATTCACATACTTCTTGCGTTCTGGGCTGCATTTTTATCTATTGTCATCTATACCGAGTTTTTGGGCTGGTATATGGCGCACATTTCCGCCTCTGGATCTGGATCGAGTGATATAGAGTTTCCTGAAGATGAGAATTTTGAGGCGCGTATTGAAGTGGACAATGATTCGCTTGAAGTTGGAGAACCACTCATCTGCAGGATCATCAT
Source organism: Candidatus Syntrophoarchaeum caldarius (assembly GCA_001766815.1). Lineage (NCBI taxonomy): Archaea > Methanobacteriati > Halobacteriota > Candidatus Syntropharchaeia > Candidatus Syntropharchaeales > Candidatus Syntropharchaeum > Candidatus Syntropharchaeum caldarium. The sequence continues at coordinate 6,702 of LYOS01000008.1, read as the reverse complement.
CAAATCTGGACTGTTCAAGGCGGTACTTGTTCGTATTGAAGCGAAGATAGATGATGTGCCTGTTGATACCATCGGTGATGAATGGATCAGGTGCGATATCGAGCATGAGATCGCGGTTATAAGACCCGAAGTTGCTGGAAGAGGCGAGCTGTGTCTCTTCACATCGCCACCAGGCTTCAGTTCAGGACCGGTGGCTAAAACAAGCTTTACAATAAGGAAGAACGAGGAGAAAGAGATTGAAACCGAAGAGCAATCGGATTTTGCGCTTAGCATACCCGGCGGTACCAACCTGGATGGCCTCGAGGAGATGAAAAAGATTGTAGAGGAGTGGCATGAATGGAAAAATGAACTACCGTCCACTGCATCCACACCGGGTGATCCAGCACTGGATCAACTCTGCCAGATGATTGATATATACCAGGATCTGCTTGCAATCATTGCAAAATACATGAACGAAGGGGAAAACTTCCTTGAAAGCCAGCTCAAAGACCATCTTGACATAACACCTGACTCACTCGCCCTCACCGATCTGGAGAAACTTGCCGAGTGTGCAGGTCGCTCTGCAAGTCTGCTCATTGGGAGAGATAGGGCGATGGATCTAAAAAACGATATTCTGGATCTTTGCTCACATTACATCGAAAGAAATAAGACGTGGGGTGTTGTCTGAATGAATCTGATCTTCTCGTTACTGTTCTTCATCGTCTATACGGCTATAATAGCGCTTGTAATCATATACCTCTCTTCACGGCTTGGTACTGCGCTAATGATCCTTATACCACTTATTGGTACCATCATAACACCCGAAAAGATGGCTGAATTCTTTGCATTTGAGCTCTTTTCACCGATGAATGGAGTGGTCTCGATATGCAATATTCACATACTCCTCGCCCTATGGGCGGGGTTCTTATCTGTCGTCATCTATACAGAGTTTTTAGACTGGTACTTAAGATATTCAAGCAAAAATGAAGAAGAGGTTGAGGAGTAAAAATTCCTCTCACCTATCGTCTCTCAATTTTTGTGGGATTGAAGCCACCCACAACATGCTGCTCAAGAATCTTGCCTGTGAGCTTCCAGAGCTCTTTTGCATCTCTGTAAGGTATACTTGCCCCACCATACCTTACCGAGATTGAGATCAGTTCTTCCTCGTCCATCGGCTTTCCAAGATTTACAGCTCGATCCATCGGTATTGCCATCTGGTTCTTCACATAACTCACTTCACCTGTCTCGGGATCATACCTTGTTCTTCGCCTTGCATCAAACATCAGCCCGTTCTCATCAAGTCGCAATGATGATCCGTGCACGGTTATTGCGCGCATCGATGTCCTTGCAGCGTCAAATAATTCGGTCTCCATCAACTCCCGTGTATAGAGCTCAAGATCTCGCTCCCGGGTTTCCATGAGCTGTCTTCCAGAATAGACAATTGTATCGATCCCCGGGTATCTGACGTGATACATCCTGCCCCTGAAGGTGGGTGCTGAAGGTGAGTAGTAGACAGAATCTGTCATCTGAAGGTACTTGATCCGGTCACCTGCTCTCGCTCCAGCCGACGGTTCAATGAGATCTGCTATCGGGTCATCTTTTTGTTCCAGTTCATCAAGTGGCGGGTGTGCTGAGCCGTACTCCTCACCGGGGTTTCTGTGCCCAAGCAGCAGGACTAAATCATTATCAGAGATCTCTCTGAGACGTTTGAACTTCGATTCTGGACTGAGCAGTTCCCTTCTCCGTGCTCCAACAGGATCATTACCCGGATACCTGTTTGCTTTCTTTTCATCCATTCTTATCGCCCCTCCGGTGTAATTGGATCGCGCATTCCAGATGGTACAAACTCACGACGTGCACCCTTTGCGATCTCTTCACGCACATGCTTGAAGTCGAAGGTGAGTGAGGGGTCTGCAAACGCAACCTTCACAAGTGGACTCAAGCACCATGCATCCCCCCTCGCACGATGTGCCGAGAAAGATGCTGCAGGAAGCGAGACAAAGTGCGATGCTGAATATGAATCTTCGGGGATGTTTGGACTCTTCAGTTCCGGAATTACGCCCTCTTCTGGTCGTATAGAAACGCTGTTTGGGATATTGAGCTGTTCTGCAGCATCACCCACTCCAACATTATTCCTTCCCCATGCCTCCTTCTGCAGGAATCCGCCTGAGTAATAGTTCGCGATACTGGCTGCTGTTGAGTTGCCTGTTGCAAACCCGACCCCAATAGCAGATGCAGCATTGAGGTTCAGGATTCTGATGACGCCTCCCCAGTGGTGCTCAAGGAGAAGGGGGTACTTATCGTACTGCTCCATTGCATAGAAGTTCACCTCTTCTGTAACCTCCCTTATCACATCAAAAGATGGTTTACAGGCAACATATCCGCCGTACTTCTCCTTCACCCAGTCTGAGATATGGTATGTAAAATCAGTCAGGAGCTCGCTTGTGAAGGGTGACGCAAAGGTATTTGGACCGCCGATCCCACCAACCACATAGCTACTAAACCAGTACAGACCATAGATAGCGCCGCTTACTGCCATGGCCTCCATACAGTAATGAACAGGGTCGTCGTTCACCGCATCTGCCTGACAGAAGTCACCGATATATCCATTTGGTATTCCAATCGGTTCGTTCGCACCTCTTGGACCTCTACGGGGCCATGTGGGCGTTCCGATGAGCATGTATGCCATGTGCTTCACGGTGAGTGAAAATTCAGCGAGTATCGAGCCGCCTCCGAGGTTGTATGTTGAAACAAATGCGAGTGCGCTCTGATTTCCATTCCAGCGATGGACAACTGAACCATCAGCGATCCTGACCCCAATTGTGGGTATCCTTGCGACCTGATAGAGATGATTACCGATCTTGCTTTTAAGCTTCTCTGCCATTTCTTTGGGGTATTCCTTGTTGATATCAATCACAAATCGACTATCGATTCTGTCCACGAGCTCGTCATCGCCTGTTATAATCTTTGCATAACCATCCTTGCTCATGTTGGGATTTATCTCTGCCATATGTTCCTGTGCGAGTGCCCCGCCAACAATTGAGTGATTTACAGCTTCAAGGTAGCGGTTTATCGTCTCAGGTGTGACCGCTATACCAACCTTCTGCTGGAGCACCCTGTGCGGCAGGTCAAGCCCGTTTATCGCAGTTCGCTTGATGTCATCCCCCATCTGCTGGATTGCTGCATTGTTGATCTGATGGATGTCGTCCATTTCACAGAACGTATCTGTTCCTGCGATATGATATGGCTCAAGATATCTCGATCCAAGCGGGACACCAAAATCCTCCCGATCTCCCTGATAACCCGGAATACCACGCGTTTCTGCGATGCGCTTTGCTGATTCGATGAATTCACGCTTGGCCTTTGATTGCGTTCTCCCGCCAAAGTTATAGAACTGGGTCTCCCTTTTGGTTGGATCTTCCTCCTTGAATATTCGCTTGAAGTCGTCAAGTATCTTCTCATCCATTTCTCACACCTCACCTGAGACTGCTGCTGCAGCTGCTGCAATTTTTTTTACGGGGTCTTTGAAAACAGGTAAGATCTCTCTGAGCTTGAACATCTTTCCTGAAGTTGCTTCTGCCGGGAACATCATCGTTCCAGCATCAAGACACATTGCAGCTGCTGCACAGGGAATAATAAAACCGCGAGAACCGCGAGTTGCAGGATGTTCAGCAGAGAATATGCCTGGCTCACCGCCACCGTAGGTATTATGAGTCAGGAATGTGTATACTACTGAAGTGGAAAGCGCCCTCCCGAAGTCGACCCCGGGTAGCCCGGTCTGGGACGTGAGCAGTTCGTTGTAAAAGAGCATCGCTGATGGGGCGCCCTGTCCAGATCGCATCACACCTGCATTGTGTATCGCTGCTGCCATCAGTCCTGCTGCTGCATAACCATTCCAGCGTGCAGCATCGCGGGTTGAATAGAGAGTATACCCCGATGGCAGTTTCTCTTCAACCTCAATAACCCTATCCCTCAGGGCACGTTCAACGAGATCGTCGATAATATCGGTGATTCGCCCTCCTTTCCCATGATCTCGCAGGAGCTCCCAGACCATATTGTCGGCGTTGAAACCCTGGTATGCCATACCAAGAAGGTGGTACCGCCTGTATGCTCCCATCGCGTTGCCCGACTCAAAGGCTGCACCATGCTCAAAGACTGAACCCAGCGCCGCAGCATCAAACGTTCGTTTATTGGCAAGCGCAACAATGTCGTTCACTTTTATGCTGCGATACGCATTTCCCGCACCTTCAATCGTTGTAGGGAATGATAAAATGGCGGACATAACTCCATTGGGTGAGATCATCTGCGGATATCGCCCCAAAACCGCAGCCTTCACCATCTCAGGCCCGTCAAAAGGACCAAGCTCGAAGATGTCACAGATAGCACCTATAAGCGCAATTGCAGGTTTAAAATAAACCTGGGATGAGTCGGTTGCAATCGCAAATGAACGTGACGGGATCTGGATTACCATCAGTGAATCAACGACTTCAACCAGTGTATCATCGTTTGGAGTTAACTCAAGCATTTTTTTAACTTTTTCTCTGATCTCTTCGATCCGATCCATAAGTGGTAGGTCCAGCTCTCGTCCAGGAATATGGCACTCACTTCCAACATTCATCGTACCGCCAACCTCCCCCTTCTTGAGCGTTGTTTCAAGTGCCGAGATATCAACCAGTGCTGTTCGCCTGATCGTCTGAAGTATATCGAGGATTGCCTGATTTTTGTATGGATTTAAAGCCTCCAGTGGGATGTTTTCTTCCAGAACCTTCCCATCATCGGCGTAAATGTCTATAACATCGTTATTAACCAAGTAAGTCACCTCTTTGCCTGTTTTAACCTGTGCATATAAAAACATTGCGATTTGTAACAATTTATTCTGTAAATATTTTTCACTTGAAATAAAAACGAATAATTTAAATAGTGTATAAATCGAGGATCATATCAACCAATATATTCAGCATATGCTTAAGGTCATATCATACAATAATTGAGAGGCGATTCAGGATGATAATAACCAAGGAAAAACCCTTAGAGGAAATCTATGCATCGATAGCAGACTGCAAAAGAGTCCTCTTTGTGGGATGTGATGGCTGCACACAGCCTCCAAGAGGCTTGAAAGAAGCGGAGACACTTGCAAAGCTTATTGAGATGAAGGCAAAGATGGAGGGCAAACCGATTGAGACTGGTTTTACAACCATCGTGAAACAGTGCTGTGATGAATCGGTTGGAAACCTCCGGGTTCAACTGAATGATTACGATGGTATGGTCTCGCTTGCGTGCGGTGTTGGTGTCCAGATACTTAACAAAGTTTATCCTGAGATCTGGACACGTCCGGCACAGGATACCATGTTCATCGGTTCTGAAGAGATCAGACAGGGCCCGATGTATGAGATGTGTCTTGCATGTGGTGAGTGTATTCTCGAAGAGACGGGGGGTATCTGTCCGGTGGCTCGATGCGCGAAAGGGCTTCTCAATGGACCCTGTGGAGGATGTGTTGAGGGTAAGTGCGAGCTTCCGATGGAGGTCAATGGTGAGATGGTAAAGAATGACTGTGCATGGTATCTGATCTATCATCGAGCAAAAGAGCTTAACCGACTTGATCTTTTCAGGAAATATAGACCACCGAAGAAGCGGACACTTGCTATGAATCCGAGGAGGTTATAGAGATGGGGGAGGCATTCTCAGAGTTGATGAAGAAGATCAAGGCTGGTGAATTTGTATATACCGGTGAGCTTGAGCCACATAACCTGAGCACAGAGATAGGGGATGTTGTTGAATGGGCAAAGACCCTGAAGGGGATCGGAAAGATCACAGCCGCAAATGTGACCGATAACCCCCAGAGCTTCAGCGCAATGTCGAGCCTTGCTGCAAGCTTCATCATCCAGCGTGACTCGGGGCTTGAGATGGTATATCAGCTAAGGACTGCTGACAAGAACAGACTGGCACTTGCATCAGATATCCTTGCCGCTGCTGCCTTTGGTCTCAAGAATATCCTCGCCCTGACAGGCGATCACACACACATGGGAAACACCCCGGACGCAAAGCCTGTATTTGATCTTGACTCGGCCCAGCTCGTTGATCTGATCCATCACATGGTATATGAGGGAACTGACCTCTCTGGAAACGAGGTGCAGGGACCAAGGCCTGAGATCAACATTGGAGTTGCTGGAAACCCGAACCAGGAGCCGCTTGAGATTGAGGTCCTGAAGATGGAGCGGAAGGCGGAGGTTGGTGCTGATTTCATCCAGACCCAGGTTGTATTTGATGTGGATATCGCGCTTACATATCTGGAATCAATTGAGCACATCGGTATACCGACATTTATCGGCATCTTCCCACCCCGTTCTTATGGTCAGGCAGAGTTCTTTGATAAGTTCGTATCAGGTGTTACCGTGCCACCCGAGTTTTTGAAGACATTCAAGGAATTCAAGGCGATCTCTGACAAGGCTGAACGCAAGAAAAAGATCGATGAATTCAATATCGACTACTTCGTCAATTTTGTGAAGGAGATAAGAAAGAAAAAGAACTGTGCTGGCTGCCACATAATGGCGGTTGGTTACCCTGATGTGATCGCACCGATCATTGAAGGCGCTGAGAAGTGATCTAAATGACCGTCGCTGTAATCGGTGGTGGGATAGCTGGAATCATGGCTGCCCTCTCTTTAGCAGACAGGGGGACGTCGGTCACGTTGATCGAGGAGAAAGAGACACCAGGCGGCCACAT
>LYOS01000007.1 GCA_001766815.1 Candidatus Syntrophoarchaeum caldarius | reverse complement strand
TGAAGATCTGGAGGATGGATGGGTTGTAGGCAATGAGGATGCCACCATTCCGCAGCGAGGCTTTTGCGTGCTTGACGACACGCCAGGGCTCAGGCAAGTCCAGAATCATCCTATCAAGGTTTTTATCCTCTTCGACAAGCCCCTCATAAATATTCCGCTCACGAAGGATGAGGTTTTCCGGGATGTTCCCGAAAAAAACCTCGATGTTGCGTTTTGCAACCTCTAAAAAGTCTTTTCTGATCTCATAGGAGATGACGACGCCGTGCTCGCCGACCGCTCGTAGCAGAGCAAGCGTGAGGGCAGCAGAACCAGTTCCCGCCTCCAAAACACGAGCTCCGGGGAAGATATCTGCAAACATTAAAATGGCAGCAATATCCTTTGGATAAATTATCTGGGCACCCCGTTGCATCTTCAGAACGAATTCGGCAAGCGTTGGCTTAAAGACGAAAAGGCGTTCGCCGTGCGACGAGGTTACGACGTTACCCTCCTCAAGCCCGATGAGCTTGTCATGCGGCACGGCTCCTCTGTGGAAGGAAAATTGAGCACCCCGTTGCACTCTGAATTGATACCTGCGCCGCTTCCTGTCCACGAGCTGGATAACGTCACCCTCGACAATTTTACTCATAATAGATTATTAGATGGACAAGGGTTTAACTTTGCTTTTCTCATCGTGCCGCCGCTTCGGACGTTCTAAAAGCTTGCAGAATGCGCAAAGTCCGACGTTTGCCGTAGGCATGCCGCAGGATTCACACGTCTTGAGCTCGAAATTTTCTTCCTTGCCGAACAGCGATTTATTCTTCAAAAATCCGAGGTAAAAAGCTTTTTTCAAGCTGGGGTGCCGCTGCTCAAGCTCGTTCAGCACTTTCTTGTAGCTGAGTGAGGTTGCGCCGCTTGCCAGCGGGCACTTCTCTCTTACAAACTCCAACCGCTTTATCCTTGCGTATGCCGCCGTTTCTTCGTCAGAAATCCTGAACAGCGGCTTTACTTTGCGCACAAGCTTCGGGTGTGTGCTTTCTAAGATGGGATACTGGCGCTGCAGAAATTCCAGGTTCCACCGCGTCAAATTTCCAAGAAGTGTGACACACTCATCATCAAGCGTGTGCCCGGTGGCAAGCACCGAAAAACCCTTCTCATAAGCGACTTTATTCATCAAATAACGCTTCACCAAGCCGCATGCAGAACACGCATCCCTCATCGCCAGCTCCATCAGACTTTTCCCGTATTCTTTCCTTAAGTCCACCACTATCAGGTCGAGGCTTTTTGAAGCGGCAAAGTTCTCAACGACTCTCCTCGAAACCTCTGAGTATTCGTCGATGTTGAGATCGATGTGAAGCCCACAGGTCTCATAGCCGAGGTCGTTCAGGACGTTCCAGAGCGTCATGCTGTCCTTGCCTCCTGAGACCGCCATTAGTATGCGGCTATCTCGTGAGAACATCTCCGCGCCAAGTTTTTCACCGTCAATCGCGCGTTGTACCTGCCTTTCAAAATACTCAATGAAGCAGGGTTCACAGAAACGCACAGTACTTAGAACCACATCTGCCTCTTTCTTTCTGCACCGCTCGCAAAATTTCATCCCTGTTATATTCAAAGTGCATGCAGATATACTTTGTGAGGGGGGTCGGAGGGAGTCGATTTAGGCCATATAGTCCATCTTGCGATGATCTTTTCTGGAGGGATCTGGTACGTAGAGCTATTTTGATTTACCCCCACCTCTGTTTTTCCCTTTATGATCCGTATATTAAGGTGACCTTATCTTATCTAAATGTTTTGGAATACCTTCTTTAATAAAACTAACCACAACTACCACATAATCTCTACCCTACCTCAAACCAGATACTACCTCGTATAAGCCCTTGACCTGCAGCCTCCGTGCTTACAACGGTTCTTACACACACTATAGTTTCCGTTAAGCCTCCGCCTCTCAAGTTCTTGAAGAGCTCTTCCCTCACACTCTGTGATCTGGAAAGTATGTCCAGAAATCTGTAACACCTCAATGTAACCCCAGTTTCTTCAATCTTGACTTAATACCACCGCTTTGTCTTCCAAATAGTTCCATAAGCTCTTCTATACTTTTACCAGACCTGTATTCTCTGATTAGTCTTTCATCTTCATCTTTTGTCCATGGTTCATACGCTCGAGGATGAACTTTTCGTATATGCTCGATTCTATAATCTTGACAGTAATCCGCAATCTCTTTCACGAATATTTCCCCATACTTCTCCAGCTTGCTTTCACCGACACCATCTATCTTCCGAAAGTCGGATAGAGTCTGGGGAAAATATCTTGCCATCGCCTTCAAACTTGAATCATGAAAGATGATATACGGTGGCATACCTTCTGCATCAGCGAGCCTCTTCCTCAAACCTCTCAACATTTCAAATAAATCATGATCAAAGTCCTCGTCAGCAGATTTTTCTGTTATCCTAACTTCTTCTACCGGCCTGGTCAGTAAAACTTGCTCTTCCCCAGATAAAATATCCTGACTCTTCTGTGTAAGCTTAACGATTGGGTATCTATCACCTTCCAATCTCAGAAACCCAAGTTGAATTAGTTCCCTGGTAAAAGTCTGCCACCGTTTTCTTGAGTATTCCCTGCCAGTACCATAAATTGATAAGATATCATGTCGATTGCGGATTATCTTTTGACTCTTTGAGCCGCACAGAACATCAGCGATATAGTTCACGCCAAATCTTTCTTTAACTTGGGAGACACATAATATGATCTTTTGAGCGATGTTGGTTCCATCGATCTTTTCTTTCGGTTCTATGCAATTATCACAACTTCCACAGTTCGTTTTATCATAGGCTTCCCCAAAGTACTTCAACAGGATCTTCCTGCGACAGCCCTGACTCTCACAAAACTCAACCATATCGTGCAACTTCTTATACGCAATTCGCCTCTCTCTTTCCTCCGATTTCTGCTCGATAAAGTACTCTATTTTTGCCTTATCTCCACGGCTGAAAAAGAGAATGCAATCTGCCTTATCCCCGTCCCTTCCAGCCCTGCCCGTTTCCTGATAATAACTTTCAAGATTCTTTGGGAGGTCATAATGGACCACAAAACGGATATTCGATTTATCTATCCCCATCCCGAAGGCTATTGTTGCCACGATTATCTCAAAGTCATCTTTAACAAATTTATTCTGCGTCTCGTTCCTCAAATCAGAACTCAACCCAGCATGATAGGGTAAAACGCGATATCTCTCTTTTTGAAGTTTATTTGCCAGCTCATCGGCAGATTTACGGCTTTGACAATAAATTATCCCTGAATCACCTTTGTGATTCTCTAAATACTGGATCAATTGGGAATAGCCATCATATTTTGGTTTGACCTGATAGAACAAGTTTTTTCGGTTAAAACTCGCTTTATATATCTTCGGATCGTTTAACCTTAACTCTCTTATAATATCTCTCTGTACAGCAGTAATAGCGGTCGCTGTCAATGCGATTAAAGGTGTTTGAGGAAAGATTTCTTTGAGCAGGCTCAATCGGCGATACTCAGGCCTGAAATCATGCCCCCACTCAGAGATACAGTGAGCTTCATCAACCGCGATGGGGCCGATATTCAATCGCTGTAAAAATGATAAAAAACCAGGCTGCATCATTCTTTCGGGAGCCACATAAAGAATCTTGATTCTATTCTTCAGCAATTTTGTTTTTACCGCCTGTATCTCATCGGGACTCAGTGAACTGTTGATGCAGGCTGCAGCAATCCCGTTTGCCCTCAAATCATCCACCTGATCCTTCATCAATGCAATGAGTGGTGAGATAACCACCGTTACGCCATCCAGAAGAAGTGCAGGTAACTGATAACACAGAGATTTACCACCGCCAGTTGGCATCAGCACAAAAATATCGTTTTTCAGGAGAACATCCCTGATAATGTCTTTCTGGAGGGGAAGAAATGATGTATAGCCAAAGTATTTTTGCAGTGCCTGATGCGCTGATTCCATATCGACTTCATTTCCACAATCTCCATCCTCACCCTTATAATCCGGGAAAGTGTATAAACCAGAGATCTGTAGATAACACCTGTAGTACTTTTCAGGAAAAGGTCTCGCAAGACCCACACGAAGATAAACTTTGCTCTGGTTAAATCTCCTCTGCAGCTCAGCCCCGATAAGTCCCATGCTCTTCTGATTTTGAATTCTCTCATGATCACAATACCTCCTGAATGCACAATCCGTGACCGGTAGGTCATAAGCATCTCCGGCTACATCTAAAAATTTTAGCCTGTATTTGTATTTCCCTTCTTCTTTCATCGAATAATTAACATCCAAAACCTCTTTTATCTTCACCGTTCCGAGTGATCTCTCCCCTTCCCATGGATTTATGTAACGATTTTCATGAATCACCGCTCCAAAGATCTCTTTAACCGATCCATCCAGTACTTCCTCTAAAAACACCTTTCTTTCATCCTCTGAGAGATTTTTTATCAATCTTGGCTTGTATATCGTGTTTATCTCCCAATCTTCTGTATGCGGTGGTTTAGGCAAAGGATGGAGAAAATCAAACTCTACCTCTGCAAATGGCTTTATAATCTGGTTACCTTCTTCATCAAAGAGATCACTTTCTCTTACCCCTCGATAAGAAATTACGGGTCTTATTGGTCTTCTTTCTTCGTCGATGCCGAATATACATACCCTATCACCTTCCATTCTGCTTAAATCAGTAATAACCACCCTCTTCTTCACAAATGCACCACCTCAACATCCCCCCACTGTTTCTTGAGATATTCAGCCAATAATCTCCTGTGGCAGTGTTCTGCTGTTGGCTCGCTACATAAAAGGCATGTTCTCATCTCAAAGAACGACCTCTCAAGTTTATCAATAACGCCTCTCTCCTCAAGTAGCCTGAGATATTCTTCAACATAAACATCCCAATCCTTGCTCTCGATGTATCGATCTCTGATCTCCTTTGTTGGGGCAAGAAATTTAAAATGGTAATACTCTATTCCGCATAGCTCCTTTAAAAAATACGCCAGATCGTTTTTCTTTGTGAACCCAGCAAGCTGAGATGTGTTATTGAGCCTTATATCCACTACCTGCTTGACATCGTTTCTTTTGAGTATCTCAAAGAACTCCTTCGCACTCTTTCTTGTAAATCCGATCGTGTATATCTTCATACCAGCGTAAGTTGAACTGTCCGCTTTTTCGGCTTCTCCACATTCTCCTTTCTTCCATCACCCCTTATATGAAAGATTTCCATTCCCTCTTTAAGTAAGCTCTGTGAGATCAGATGATGCCTGTGACACCGGTAAGGATCCTCTTCGCTACACATGATCGCCACTTTCTTCTTCGCTGCAAGCTCAATCAATGCCGAGATACCTTTTCTATACCACTCTTTTCTCATTATATTTTCGTAAACTACTTTTCCATTCTCATAACAGTCCTCATCCTTTGGTCTTCCTCCAAGGACATTTCCAAGATATTTGTACTCAATACCGATCGATTCGAGTGCACTTTTTACATTTTTTAGATTGAACTGAGGAGCGTATTTACTGAATGGAACGCTCCTTACATCCACAACCACCTCAATACCCTCCAGCAAGCTCAAAAAATCCTCAAGTTCGATGTTGCTGTGTCCGATTGTGTAGATAGTGAGCTGGGGTGGTGAGCCGTTTTTCATCTTAAATGTTGTTTGCGCTCTTCTGATATAAAGCTAAGTCCTGATGGATCGGTCATTCAACCTCAAACCACCCACACACCGGATCCTCCCCCAGATAATCCCCTGAAAACCCATAAGCCCTTGACCTGCATCCTCCGCACTCCTCTCGATGGATACACGCGCCACAGTTGCCGTTTAGGTTCCTCCTCTTACCATCCATCCCAGAACAGCTTAATTATCTCTTTAACTTACGAGGCTGGGGGTGTATTTATGGTGGTTGGTGAAAAAATAGATGAGCTTTCGCTTACACTCCAGTCCATTTTGGAGTGGGTTTACCAGCTTCATCAAAGGTATTTTTTTAATCACCAACCACCAATTAACGATTGGTGTCCTCCATGATCATAAAAGCCGTGTATGAGAACAACGTATTGAAGCCGCTTGAGAAGCTGGATTTGAAGGAGGGAGAGGTGGTTGAGATTGAGGTACGAAGTGGTATGACAAGAAGAATGCTTGGGATCGTGAAGTGCTGGGAGGGGTTGGAGGAGGTTCATGAGGAGTATGAATTCGATATTCATAGATGCTAACGTATTTGCATACGTTCTGACGAACCATCCTAAATATGGCGATAATTGCATGAGATTTTTGGAAGAAGTAGAGGATGGGAAAAGGGAGGGTTTCGTCTCCCCGCTCATAATTGACGAGGTTTCTTATGTTCTGATGATTCAAAAAGGGAAAGAACTAACAGGAATTAAGGAAACCATGGCTGTTAAGCAGGCTATATCAAAAATTTTAGATAAATGCCTCGAGCCAGTAACAAAATTTTACGAGTATCTGGATTATCTTACTTCCTTAGGCAATCTGAAGGTTGTGAGCATAGATTATTCGATTTCAAAGATTGCACTGGATCTCTCAAGGGAATGCCACCTGTTTCCACGGGATGCTTTACATGCTGCTTGTTGTAAAGCCTATGGAATCACAAACATCGCAACAAACGACGCCGATTTTGAAAGAGTAGAATAGCTCAAGGTCTGGAAGCCGTGAAGAGGGATTGTGGTTATTCTTTTTTGGGGATTGGTGGGTGTTGGATCTTTTGGATTAGTGAGGTTTTGGAGTATTAGAAGGCGAATTTCGTGGAGAAACTAAGTTGTAAGCTAAATCACCACTTTAACCATTGTATCTCTCATTTACCTCTAAGTTCGCAGTGCAGTTCCGTGAGTTTCCATCCATCCTCTTCTTTAACCAAATTCACGGTTTTAGTTTTTGGATCCTCAATCAAGTCTTCAATGATGCAAAAAAGATCAAAGAAAGGTCCTTTTCTCCTATACACAATCCTTACTGATGCAAAGTCTCCATTTATTTTCTCACTTTTTACTCTGACAAACTTGTGATGAAACCCTCCTTTTTCGCACTGATTTATTCTTTCTTTAAAAGTCTTCAAATCTGTTGAATTCCTGTATTCTGTCGACATCAAACTATAACACCCTTCGAGATATTCGTCCCCATACCAGGAAGCGAAAGTTTCAACAACCTCACTTGGTGATGCTTGAGGTAATGGGGGTGTAACGACTGTAATACATCCTGTAAAGATTGTAACTGTCATGATTGCTATTATTATAAGAGTTGCAGTGGTTTTCATATTCGACTTATCACCCCTTTAAGCGTCCTGGGACCCTTCTTTGACATTGTGTATCTATTATATTTTTGAATATATACTTTTTGACTTTACTATAGTAGACTGCTTATAAAAATTCACCCCTCCTCCCACCACCCACACACCGGATCCTCCCCTAAATAATCCCCTGAAAAACCATAAGCCCTTGATCTGCACCCCCCGCACTCCCCTCGATGGATACACACACCACAATTACCATTTAGCTCCCGATTGCGAAGCTTCCTGAAAACCTCACTCGTCTCTAAAATCTCACCAAATCTCTTCTCCTTCAAACTCCCCGCCTTAACAGGCAGATAAGCACAGGGTGCAACATCACCGTTCGGGAAGATGTGAAATCTCGTAATCCCTGCGGTACATCCTGTCATCTTAAATGAGTCATTCTCCTTAGACTTCAAGTACAGCCAGTACTGCGGGTTACAGATCGGTTTGAGCCAGACGCTGGATGAATGTTGGCGCTCATAGATGTACTCAAAAAACTTTTTGTTCTCTTCAACCCCGATACACGCCTCCGGGATCTCACGGGCCTTTCCCATCGGGATTAAGTAAACAAAGTAGATCCTGTATGCACCAAGCTCTTCTGCAAGATCGATTATCTTCGGGATCTCATCAAGGTTGTATGCTGTGACCATCGAGTGAAACTGAAAGCTCAGGCCTGCATCCTTTGCAGCCTCAAGCCCCTTCATTGTGCGCTCAAACGCACCCTTAACCCCCCTGATTTTATCATGTGCATCGCCGACACCATCGATGCTCACCCCAAAACGCTCAAGCCCTGCATCGACAAGTTTTTCTGCAACTTCTCGGGTTATAAGCGTTGCATTTGTCGCCATCACGATCTGCATATCAAAACCTGAGGCATAGCTTATGAGCTCGTAAATGTCTTTACGCAGTAGAGGCTCGCCCCCTGTTAACGCAAATTTGACATCCCCAAGTGCTGCTGCATCCTCGATCAGAAGCTTTCCCTCCTCTGTTGTGAGCTCTCCTTCATCAGACTCCTCGATCGAGCAGTGTAAGCAGCTTAAGTTGCAACGTTTTGTAACCGCCCACACAAACTCTGCTGGAAGGTAACTGAAGCACCCCGTTCCGACTGTATCGTTATCAAATAGCCTTTCGATCATCAAATCACTCCTGCAAGAATAAATGTCAGCGTGAAGACGAGAGGTATCGCAAACATCGCTTTAAATCCAAGATCATTCATACGCTCAAGATCTTTTAACCCTTTCCATCCTCTCCTGATCCCATACCAGAGATTAGGAAGAAGCATGCTCGCAGGTATTATCAGAAGAAGCGTAAAGGGATAAAGATTCTGTAGATAGAGGATCATAAGGAGTAATGATATGATTGTGAGAATTAATGATGCGAGATATAGTCTTCCCGCATGCTCTTTTCCAAGTATCACCGCAAGATTTCTCCTTCCCGCTTTCATGTCATATTCAAGATCAGGGATCTCTCGAAGAAGTTTCTGGGAGAATACACCGAGTATGTAGGGAATTGCAACGATGCTTGGAAGTAAATCCGGTCTGTGAACCTGGAGGTAATAGCCTGCAAAGATCGGCGTCCATGCATTGTTGAACGCAAGCGTAATCTCGCCAAGACCATGATATGAGAGTCTGAGAGGTTTTCCTGAGTATGAGTATGCAAGAAACATCCCGAACGCACCGATTGGAATTGAAAAAGGACCAGTCTTCAGGCCAAACTGTATGATGAGCCCCAGTATGAAGGCAAAAGCAATTAAACCTGCTGTAACCTTCAAAACAACCTCTTTCTGGAGTTCGCCCTCGACGAGTACCTTGCTCCCACCTGTAAACTTTGATGGATTCCCAAGATCGGTATCATAGTCAAAATAGTCGTTTGAGATGTATGCAGCCTCAACCATGACGATAACAGCGAAAAAGGAGACCACAAAGATCAGAGGGTCGATCGTGCCAAGCACGTGGTATGCAATCGCAGTTCCAACGAGGAATGGATATATCATCGTCTGATGCTTGAATGGCTTTGAGATCCTGATCCAGGCTTTAAAATTCATCTCAAGCGCTCAATATCTCATATAGTGTTGTTCTCTGTTTTGGGATTCGCCCGGCAGATCGGATAAGTGCATCAAATACATCTGGTGGCATATACTCCCCAAAAGATGAGCCTGCAGATCGGGATATGTTCTCCTCGATCAATGTACCACCAAGGTCATTCACACCATGCAGTAGAAGCATGCAGGCTGTCCCAGGTCCAAGCTTGACCCATGACGCCTGAATATTCCTCACCGATCTATGCAGGATGATCCTGGCAAGTGCATGGACTTTAATTTGATCGATCGTGGTAAGCTGGTTTTTGTATGATTCAAGCTCGGTATTTCCCCCAACAAAAGGAAGTGGCACAAACTCGGTAAACCCACCAGTCTCATCCTGTATCTCTTTAATCGTGAAAATATGTTCCAATCGCTCCCGCTCTGTCTCAACATGACCAAACATCATCGTTGCAGTTGTTGGAATTCCAAGGCGGTGTGCGGTCATCACAACCTCAATCCACTCGGAAGATGTGAGTTTGCCGGGGCAGATGATCGCTCGCACACGATCCGAAAGAATCTCTGCCGCGGTTCCTGGCATTGAACCAAGACCTGCCGATTTTAATCTGGATAAAACCTCTTCAACCGGGAGCTTTGAGTTTTTTGCGGCATGTAACACCTCCATCGGCGAGAAAGCATGGAGGTGCACCTCGGGATATTCTGATTTTATCGCATCAAGGATACCCACATATTGATCAACTCCCCACCCCTTGATAAGTCCTCCCTGGAGACAAATCTCGGTTATGCCAAGTTTTTCTGCTCTTTCAACCTTCAATAGTATCTCTTTCTGCGAGAGAATGTATCCATTATCTTCCCTGAAGGCACAGAACTTGCAGTTTCCGATACATCTGTTTGTGAAGTTGATGTTACGGTTCACAACGTACGTCACAACATCTCCTACACTTGAACGCCTCAGATCATCTGCTATCCTGAAGAGTTCACCCTCAGAAAGTGAAAGAAGCCTTTCTATATCATCTCGCTCAAGTCTGCCGTCATAGATCCTCTCGTAAAGCCTGTCACTCATCCTCTACATCCCCAAGGAGGGCATAGGCTGCATTCATAATTCTCTGCTCTTCAAAATATCGCCCGATTATCTGCAATCCGATCGGAAGCCCTTCAGAATATCCTGCTGGGATTGAGATCGATGGAAGTCCTGCGAGATTAACTGCAACAGTATTGATATCTGCGAGATATAATGAGAGCGGATCATTTACCTTTTCACCCAGCTTGAAGGCGGTAAATGGCATCGTTGGCGCAAATAAAAGGTCAAAATCCTTCAATGCACGATCAAACTCCTCTTTTATCATCCTTCTCACCTTGAGCGCCTTGAGATAGTATTTTCCATAGTATCCAGCAGAGAGTGCATAAGTTCCGAGCAGAATTCTCCGTTTAACCTCCTCGCCAAAGCCCTCGGCTCTGATCATGGAGAACGTATCGTGCCAGTTGCCTGTATCTTCAAGTCTAAGCCCGTAACGCATACCATCGAAGCGTGCAAGGTTTGAGGATGCTTCACTCATCGCGATTATATAGTATGCAGCAAGCGAGTACTCAACCGACGGCATCGAGATCTCAGTGTATGTTGCACCCTCTGCCTCTGCTGTGTGTATCATATCCCACACCGCTTTAGAAACCGCAGGATCCACTCCTTCGCCAAAAAACTCTGCTGGAACGCCAATTCTCAAACCCTCGATCGTTGGCGTCAGATTATCAAGATAACCCCCTTCAGATCCAAGTTGTGTACTGTCTCGCGCATCTGGCTTTGATATTACATCGAGAAGACGTGCAACACCAGGAACAGTCCTTGCGATTGGACCTATCTGCTCGAGTGAGTTTGCATAAGCGATGAGGCCATACCTTGATACAAGCCCATAGGTGGTTTTAAGCCCGACCACACCACAGAAGGATGCAGGACATCTGATCGAACCCCCTGTATCTGATCCAAGCGCAAGCGGCACCTCTCCTGCTGCAACCGCCGCTGCACTCCCACCCGACGATCCTCCTGGGACTCTCGTTCTATCGTGTGGGTTGAGCGTGGGTCCAAAGTAGCTTGTCTCGGTGCTTGTCCCCATCGAGAACTCATCCATATTGGTCTTTCCAACGATGATGGCACCCTCTGAAAGCAGGCATTCGATCACATGAGCATTGTAGGGTGGGATATAATCTTCAAGGATATGGGATGCACAGGTTGTTACGATCCCTTTTGTGGTAATTGCGTCCTTGATTGCAACAGGCACGCCTCTGAGTCTGCCTTCTCCATCCCCTTCACGATCTATCATCTCGGCTTGCTCGATCGCCCTTTCTTTATTGAGCGTTATAAAGGTGTTCAGATCGCTTTCTTCTATACGCTCAAAGGTCCTCTCAATTTCTTCAAGACAGTTCATGGATCAACATACCTCTACTCTGCGACATGCCCTGCCAACAGCATCCCATCTCCTGGTGGCGTAATCTGCTGGGTAGTAAACAGAGTACCAGTATTTAACCTTACGTATAATCTCCTCAAGCTTGACAGCAGGGACGGTCTCACCCCTGATCACACCTGTTACAACATCCACGAGTTCACCCTTTGTTACGGCATCGTCCTGCGGGAAGTCCCGAACACGGATCTTGATATCAGCAAACTGTTTGAATTCTACAGGTGCCTGACAGATTACGATTGCAGGAATCGTTACGTTCTTGAGGAACGTTCTTGTCTTGTAGATAAAATGGGATGGTATATTTCCAAGATGCAGCAGAACAAGCTTATGTCGATTGATCTGTGCAACTTCCTTTGGTGTAATCCCACAGATTCCCATACTTGCACCACCAGGTGCATCCCTTGGAAGCCCCATGCCCGCTTCAAGAACGAGTACGCTTGTCTGTATCCCAGCTTCTCTGATTCCATAAGTGATCTCACAGACTGGCTTTGTTACATGTCGTGCAATTGGGCTCATGGCAACCACAACAATCTCAGGGTTCTCTGCCTCAGAGAGCGTCCCCTTCTGTGCAAGCCCACCACCGATGCCAAAGCCAGGTGTCTCTCTACAGTCCACTATATGTGTCTTCCGTCCGATTTCGTGTGTGCTGATCATTATTGAATAATAAAATAAATAAAAGACCTGCGCAAGCCATCTTCTTAATTCCTGCACAGGTAAACAGAAGGTACAAGCTCAGTTCTTCTTTGCCAGTCGTGCGTTATGTCCGTATTCTCTTCCAGCCTGAGCAAGTGCCGTCATATTTTCGAGTGGTGTGTTTGGACCGTATCCACATCCTGGGCATAGTATGTCGGTTCCAGCATCAATGCAGTACTTGGATTCTTCAAGAACTTCTTCAGGGGATTTCTTGATGAGAGTGTATGTTGGATCAACATTTCCAGCAAGGATCACATTCTCCCCAACGATCTCCCGTGCCTTGGCCATATCCATCTCCTGAGAAACGCTTATCGCGTGCGCCTCAAGCCTTGGTAATTTATCAATCACGGGCGAGATATCCATGCAGCTGTGATAGACAACATACGCACCCATTTCTTTCAGCTTTCTAACTCCCTCTATATGATACCTGATGACCCTTTTCTCATAATCATCCGGTGTGACACTTGCATCAAATGCACCGTTGTAGAATATTGTGTCACTACCCGCTTCATATGCAGCCTCTGCCCATACCAGTCCAATCTCAAGCGTCTTTTTGATCAGTTTATCCATCTCATTGGGGTTCTTTGCCCACCAGAGCATGGATTGCATCGCATCTGTCACACCTGCATTCAGTGTCATCGTAAGGGGCGCAATGACACTTGTGATGATCGGAAGCTTCTCCTGCTTGCACTTTGGCACGAGGATCTTTATTGCCTCAAGAATCTGGGGCATCCGTCCATCTTTCTTTGGATCGGGTATTTCAAGCTTGTCGATTGCCTCGAGATTTGGTACTGATGGAACGTCCACAACGGGGTGGTTCTTCTTCTTCCACTTGGAGAGTTTTGCACCGGTTGCCTCTGCCTCTGTATAGACATAGAATGGAATTCTAACGCCTTCAAGCCCTCCATATTCATAAGCTGCCCAGCTTAGTTGTGCCATAAGCTTCGGATCTTTGTGTGCCTCTGGCCAGTATGCGCCACATTTCTCCATAAGCGCAGTTGTTCCTGTTTGCGTTACAGGTGCAAGTGAAACCCGATCAATCGGGTTATTCTCCATCGCTGCATGAAATCGCTCTATCGGACTCATTGTTTCACTCATAATGATTCCTCCATCTATCTACCCCTCATTCTACCTATTACTATTTAAGCGTCACGATCTTTTCTTTAAGTCATCCTGTGAAAGAAATAAAATGGGTAATGCAGCACTTTTAAGTAGTATAGATCATGAACACAAACTTTCACTAAGTGAATAACGTGTTAAAACCTTTATTTCCACTAAAAGTTTAAATAGTATGACGTATATCAATTTAACTGGCATTCAGAAAACAGCTTCACAATGTGTGATTAACCAATCTGAGGGGATAGATGGATGCCAGCGAGGGACTGCGATGAAGATCCACCTTGAGATTATCGATGATGATGGATTTAAAACCTCAGTGGAAACGGAAAACGATGTTAAATCACCAAAAACAGCTGCAAAGTTGATCAAATTTATGCAGGATGCTGGAATACCCGTGCACCATATTGGCGGATCTTCATCGAGTCCCTATCTTCATAGCGAAAAAGATGTTAATGAATCTTCTATGACACTCAAAGAGCGTTTAAGGCTTTTTTTAAAGTTTGAATTTGAAAACAGGTGGTTCACATCATCAGATGTGAAGTTAGGTTATGAATTGAATTACGCCACCGATATTCCTCTGAGCACTGTATCAACATACCTTGCACGGCTCTGTCGGGAGGGTTTTCTCGTCAGACGCGGAACGAGAAAACAGATGGAATATCACCTTAAAGGCCAGAAAAGAAATGATATCGCGACAGACCTCTCGATCGATCACCAGAGAACCGAAGAGCAACTCAGAGATTAAATTCAAGCGTCTTCTGAGGATATTTTTCATACAGCCCGCTGACATCTACAACCTCCTTCACTACGTTGGATAGGACCCTGATCATCAGATCAACAACCTCTGTAGAGAGAAGCTCGGTGACACACTCAAATGCAGGTTCATCATCTGATATTGCGAGCTTATTCTGGTTGATTGCACGGATATATGCACTTCCATCTACCTTCCGAACAAATTCACTCTCAACGTACGATGTACCCAGGCGTTTAAGTTCGATTCTGAAACAGGGGCGATGGAATAGTGTATTTATGAGAAGAACTGCAACAGCAAGCTTAACCTCTGCATCCACATCAAGATCTTCGATCTCCTGTTTTATATAACTATAAAAATCTGTCTCTGACTTTTCTTCTTTCGATATTAGTGAATAGACCTTTGAAGGCGGAACTTTTCGTTCTTCAACAATTCCCATGTCTCTGAGTGCCCTGAGATAGCCCGTAACTATTAATCGATGCTCTTTAACGCCCTTTTTTTCAAGTTGCCGCTGAATAGCGCTTATTGAAAGTGAATCCTTACTCACCAGCTCCTCTATAAGATCCCTGAATCTCGGTTCACCGCTCATCGAATCGCATCACTGAAGATGGTATAGACTTTATCTCACTCCCCTAACCCGTAATTATAGGATAACCATTATATAACTTCATCTGTAAGGGTGATTGATGGTAGAGATAGCTCGATTCAAAGCAGTGACCTTAAGTCCAGCACTTGACGAGAAGGAGCGGTATGTTGCACCGATATATGATACAATCGATGAGAAGACATACAAAATCTATGCCGCAAACAGGAATAATATTATACATGCAACAAGACGACAGGACGGCGCTGATCTCGATAACTTCATTGAAGTTGCAGATACGACGATAAAGACGCTCTTTCAGGATCGCATACTCGAAGAACGTGAGAAAGAATCGCTTTACATCTACAGGATCTGCTATAAAATTTCGGATGACCTGAAATCTGGTGTGGATGCGGATGAAGAACGTGATGAGTACACACTACTTGGCATCGTCGCACTGGTCTCTGTCGATGATACGGGCAGGGAAATTATGGGTCACGAGTCTGTTTTTGATGATAATACAGAGGAACGATATTATCTCATGAAAAAATGCCGAATGAACTTCTCCCCAATTATGGCAGAGTATAATGAGGACGGTGTGGCAATATCCAAACTTCTTAAACCTTACATAAAGGAAAACCTGCCTATAGTCGAGGTAAAACACAACGGAACCACCCACACACTCTGGGAGATTAATGATCAGGCGATCTGTGAATACATCATTCATTCGCTCAGCAATCAGAAGCTGATGATACTCGATGGCCACCACCGCTACACAGCCGCGTGCAGGCTCGATGAGCGCGATGGTGTGAAGAATACGATGATGATGCTTGTGTGGGGTCAGGATCCGAACCTCCTGCTTCTTCCCTGGCACAGATGCATCAGCGATGTGAGTCGTGATCAGTTAACGAGAGTTCTGGCAGCGCACACGGGCACTAACTATGAGAGATATGATGAGTTTATCAGAGCATTCAAGAACGAGAAGGATGCAAACTCAGCTGTATATTGCGGTGCAGGTTTTCAGATCCTCAACAATCTCGATATATTCAAGCTACAGAAAATGATCATCGATCCGTTGATAAAAGAAGGTGGTAAGATCTCTTTTTCGCCTACGATACGTGATGCTATGGAGAGGGTTGATCAGGGCAGATGCACAGCTTCTTTCATCGTTAAACCACCAGATATAGGAGTTATAGAGGAAGTTGCAACTCAAAAAAGATCACTGCCGCAAAAATCAACCAGATTTCTACCGAAAGTGATAGAAGGAATTATACTGCGTCGGTTTTAAACATTCTGATCGCCTCAAGAACACCTCTGCCATACTCATTCTCAAGAACAACGTCTGCAACCTCTTTGAGCGCATCCGATGCGTTACCAACCGCAAATCCCATACCAACCATTTTCAGCATCTCAATATCGTTATTTGAATCACCGATCGCTGCAAAATCAGCAAGATCAACCTCAATAATCTCAGATATTATTTTTAAACCCTCTCCCTTGTTTATGCGCTTATCTTTAATATGTAGCGCAAGTCCCGAGTCGACAACCTCGAGAAACGGATCGATCTGGCGGAGACGTTTTGAAAGTTCATCCACCGATACATTCCGTCTCAGCGCAACATCACTCCTTCGTTGATCCCAGTCGAGCGGTTCAAGCTCCATCTCCTCTTTGAGGATATTGTATGCTCGTCTGCATCCCTCGCCGTATCCGTTCGTAATCTCAACCCCATCACGACCAACTTTTATCACTCCTCCGTTCTCTGCGATCACCGTCCTATCTGTTCCAAGAAGAACCGCGGCACTCATCGCATAGCAGACCGTGTTCCCAGTGGCGATTATCACAGGAATATCCTTCACAAGCGATCTGAGTGGATCGATGCAAACAGGATCTATTCTACTGTCTTTGAAAGCGATTGTACCATCAAGATCTATTGCAAGTGCTCTGGGGTACGTCATAAGGTCTTAAGTTCCTCCTCAATCTTTGATACGATCTCGTTGAATGATTGAACTACAGGTGTATCCTCCGGGAGTTCGAAGACGGTTTTACCTTTGAGGTCATACTCTGCTACGATCGGATCATGCGGTATGAAGCCAATCACCTCAAGCCCCGCCTCATTAAGTGCATTCTCCATTTCTTCTCTGAGTTCTGGTGCAACACGGTTTACGATAACACGAATTTTCTTGAACTTTATATTGAGTTCATCTGCAATCTCTTTCACCCTCTTTGCGGTGAGAATGCCTTTTCGTGTCGCGTCAGTAACCACAATCATGAAATCGACATTTCGTGTTGTCCTGCGGCTTAAGTGTTCAAGCCCTGCCTCACAATCGATTATCGTTATATCATAATTCTTGGATAGTGAATCGATTGCAACCCTGAGGATATTATTAACAACACAGTAACACCCCTCCTGTTCAGGTCTTCCCATGACAAAGAGGTCGAAGTCGCGCTCTTCAACAAGTACCTCCTGGATTTTTCCCTCAAACGCAGCGACACCTTCCCCTGTTATGCTCTCTCTGATATCACCTACCGTTCTTTCAACCTTAACACCAAGTGCCTCTGGAAGATTCGAATCTGGATCGGCATCTATTGCCAGAACAGGAGTCTTCTTTGAGAAGTGGCGTATCAGAAGCGATGAGATGAGTGTTTTTCCCGTCCCACCTTTACCAGATACTGCAATTACATAACCCATTCCTTTAAACCTCCTCTATCTATACTCACCTTGATTGAACTGTAATAAAAGATGGGACGTTTGAATCATCCCTTTGAGGTTATTAATTTGAATGGGTGTATTTATCTCTTATGAGTTAAGATTCGACTGGTTACTAAAAACTCATCGTGATCTCAGAACTCCATTTCTCTTACAGTAGGCTGTGATCGGACAGATGCTACACTTTGGACTTATGGGGGCGCAGATCGTCTGTCCGTGCATCACAAGCAGGTCATTGAAGGAGATCCAGTATTTTTCTGGGAGTATCGCCCTCAAGGCAAATTCGGTCGCATCTGGATCTTTTGTTTCAACAAGCCCGAGCCTGTTTGAGATGCGATGAACATGCGTATCAACTGCAATCCCTGGCTTACCAAAGCCAACCGTAATAACGATATTTGCGGTCTTTCTCCCAACTCCATTGAACTTCAGAAGTTCATCCAGTTCATCAGGAACCTGTGAATCATAATCTTCAAGAAGCACACGGGAGATCTCCTTGATCTGTTTAGCTTTCCGTCGATAAAATCCAACAGGATAGATCGCATTTTCAATATCACGCACCTCAAGCTTGACCATCTCCCCCGGGGTTCTTGCAAGAGCAAATAAGCGTTTAGAGGCAGAAGCTGTGACCTCATCCTTCGTTCGCAGGCTCAGGATACACGAGATCAGAACAAGATATGGATCATTAACCTGGGATACTTTCATAACTGCAGTCTTCTTATCTCGATATGCTTCACTCAACCCTTCGATGATCCTCTCGATATCAGCCTGCAAGCTCACGCACCTTCTCGATGTTACAACGATCATCGCATCGTTCATCGACAGGAGTTTCAAGTATCATCGGTAGATCCCGCAAGCGCGGATCGTGCAGGATCAGTCTGAAGCCATCCTCACCGATATAGCCAAACCCGATATGTTCATGCCTGTCAAGCCTCGAGCCAAGATCCCCTTTTGAATCATTGATATGCAGAAGTTTGAGCTTTGAAAGCCCGATCACCTCATCAAAATGCTTCAGCGTTCTCTCAAGCCCTTCTGTCGTTCGAATCTCATAGCCTGCAACAAAGACATGACAGGTATCAAAGCAGACGCCAATACGGTTTATATCATCAATTTGATTCATAATTGCTTTAATATCTTCAAATGACCCTCCAATGCTGTTTTTTGTGCCTGCTGTAGTCTCAAGAAGTATAATCACATCATTTTCAACCTCGTCAAACGCGGTCTTTATCGCATCTGCAACTCGCTCATATCCTTTCTCAATCCCGCTACCTCTGTGGCTGCCGAGATGCGTGACAAGATATGGAATCGTGAGCTCCTGACATCTTACAAGCTCTGCAATGAGTGCATTCACAGACTTTTTGTAAACCTCTTCATCGGGTGATGCAAGGTTTGGAAGGTAAGGCATGTGAACAACAGGCGGATAGAGTCCCGAGCTTTCAAGTTTCTCGATAAACTTATTAATTGCAGTTTGTGAAAGCTCCTTACTCTGCCAGCCTCTGGGATTTCGTGAGAAGATCTGAAATGTATCACATTGAGCTTCAACCGCCCGATCAACCGCCCGATCGATTGAGCCTGCAATCGAGACATGAAAACCAACCTTTACCATAAAGTTCACCAGACGATTGAAGGAGATCGAAATATTAAAGACCTCTGGTGTGCTCTCTCTGAGTGTGAAGTTGAGCGTTGGATACTCACCCTGCCCGAATGATACCTTTATCTTCTATGCACTGATGCACCGGCGGATCTCGACAGGGGATGTAACCTTCAAACCCGTGATCGATGATGTTGAAACACTGAACAGGATGGCATTCAAGCACACCCTGAATGTTACAAAGGTCTCGTTTCATGCTTTTGGATTTTTAAGAGAGAGATATGCACTTCTTCGTGCAGGCGCCGCGCTTGGAGAAGGATGCGGTCCATTGATCGTTGCAAATGAGGTGATCGACCCGGAGGAGATTAAAAATAAGCGCATCGCAATACCAGGCACCTGTACAACTGCAAACCTGCTTCTGAAGTTATTTGAGCCTGAGATCAAAGAGACCGTTGTGATGTCTTTTGACAGAATCATGCCAGCTGTTAGATCAGGGGATGTTGATTGTGGGCTTATAATCCATGAAGGGAGGTTCACATACCCAATCTATGGCTTGAAAGCGGTAATAGATCTTGGAAAGTGGTGGGAAGATGAGACGGGGCTTTTGATACCGCTTGGTGGAATTGTGATCGATCGATCGCTTGGATACAACCTGATTCATGAGTTCAATAGATGGCTCAGATCGAGTATCGAGTATGCTTTTGAAAATCCAAACGAAGCGATGAGCTATATCAGATCTTACGCCCAGGAGATGGATGATGATGTAATTTCTGAACATATCAATCTTTATGTCAATGATAACACGCTCGATATTGGAGATGAGGGGATAAAGGCGGTTGAATACCTTTTTAAAATGGGCGAAGACGCAGGGATATTACCCCACTCCAATCACTCGATCTTTCCTGAGTGATTTTTTTGTATCTAAAACCTACTCTTTTTATACATTTAGAGCATCCTCTGCCGCATCGGCCATCACATCCCTGTGCAATGCAACAGAGGGGTCAAAGCTCTTCTCCATCATACGTAATTCCCTGGCCCTCATGCCAGACCTTATCGCGATGCTGAGTTCATCTATACGGTCTGCAACCTGATCCTCCGAGATTATCTGTGCACCTACCAACCGCTCAGAGTAGGCATCGAAGAGTAATTTCATCAGCATGGACTTTCTTCCAGGATAATATCTCGGCTTTGTAGGCTTCTCCTTTTTGCCGGTTATAACCTTCATGCCGTATCTTTTTGCGGTCTCTGAGGTGATCCCAACAGATCCCACCTGAAGACCTGCGATATTGGCGACGGTTGGACTTAAAACTGGATCAAAAGATGAATTATCACCAAATATGTTATCGGATATTACCTTAGCCTGTGTTACACACGTGGAGGCAAGCATGCTCAACCTCGGGCGGTGTGTAATTGCATCTATGACCTCCACACAATCGCCGGCGGCATATACATTGTCTATATATCCTCTTCCCTTTTTAACATGTAAAAATGGATCTGTCGCGATTCCTCCACTCTCACCTATCTCTATCCCAGCTTCTTTCGCAAGATCAACATTCGGACGCATTCCCGCGCATGCCACCACTATATCAGCAGGAACCTCAGTATCCCCTATCAAAACTGACTTAACATCTCCATCGCCCTTTATAGCTACCGTCTCCTTTCCAAGTATAAACCTTATTTCCAGCTCTTCAAGTTTTTTCTGAACTTTTGAGGCGATATCAGGATCCAACATTGAACGAAGGATCAGAGGGCGGGGTTTTGTAACCGTGGTCTTAATATTATTTTTAGAGAATGCAACTGCAACCTGAAGCGCGATTGTTCCAGCACCGATAACAACAGCGTTTTTCACACCTGGATCATTCATAGCGACCTCAATCCTCTCGCCATCCTCCATATCTTTTACCGTATAAACTCCCTCAAGCTCCACACCCGGAATTGATGGGATAAACGGTCTGCTTCCTGTTGCTATCACAAGATAATCGTATTCTAACTCCTCTCCTGTCTGAATCGTCACACTATTCGCTTCTAAATTAATTTCTGTGACCTCGGTTAAGGTTCGATAGTCGATGCCCCTGCTCTGAAAGAATTCTGGTTCCTGTAGCTCAATATCTTTTAGCGGATAAATCCCCTGCAAAGCAAAAGGCAGTCCGCAGATAGATACAGAACCATATCTGTCCTTCTTTAGAAGAGTTATCGCCACATCCTCCTTTCTTTTCATGATCGCTTCCAGTGTATAAGTTCCTGCATCACCACCCCCGATTATCACAATTCTTTTTGACATAATTACTCGACCTCAGATTTCGATTTTACAACGCTTATTCGCACATTCACCACCAGTGGTGATCGCTCTCATAACATACCATTTATAATGTAAATGATTATAAGGATTGCGAATAAAAATAAGGAGGATTTTGAAAATTTTACCTGCACTTCTTTGTGACCTGTTTCGCCTCTCACCTTGCAACCGCAATCTTCATCCCAGAAACCTCCAAAAGATCGACCCGCTCTCCTCTGGATTCAAAAGCATGTTCAATCTCAAAACTTGAATCGTCGAGCACTATGTGATCTCCAGCAACCTCAATCTCGACCTTCTTTCCTTCTGATATGAGTTGTTCGACCTCTTCGGCGTCAAGTTCACGCAACCGCTTTGCAATCTCTCCAGCCTGCTTCCTGTACATAGGACCGATCACATCCATCCTTGGCTTGATTGAGACCGCCTTCATGTTGAGTGTTGTTGTGGGACTTACAATCTCAACCTCACTGTTCAAGGTTCCTTTTATATCATCAACGTCCAGATCGAGGGTCGTGTAAATTTCAATATTTTTAAGTGGTGCGTTGAGGGGAATTTTATTCTCTGATTTGTACCTTCGAACCGCTTCAACGATCTTTCGTATAAGCTCGCCCTCCTCAAGCGATCGCTCATCGATCAGGTCATAGTTGACAACTGGCCAATCTTTTGCGTGTACACTATCCGCAGCGAGATATGAGTGCATCTCCTCGGCAAAGAATGGCATAAAAGGTGCGATGAGCCTTGATAATGTTTCCATTGTAGTGTAAAGCGTGTAGATTGCAGATTCGCTTCCATCAGAGTTTGCTGAGTAAAGTCTTGACTTCACAAGCTCGATGTAGTCATCTGCAAGTATGTTCCACGTAAATCCACGTATCTCCTTCATCGCCTCATCGAAGCTGTAGGCATCCATCTTCGCGGTGACAGTCTCAATCAGCATGTTGAGTCGTGTAAGAAGCCATCTGTCAGTTGCACGAAGTTGCTCTGGTTTTTTGTAAGGGGCTTTTTCTTTATCGATGTGGATCAATGAGAATCTGAGAATGCTCCACAGTTTCTGTAGAAACCGCGAGGCTGCAACAATATCCTTCCACCTGAACATCACATCAGAGCCTGTTGATCCTCCGATTGCGGCCCACTGCCTGAAGGCATCGGCACCATACTTTTCCATCACTGCTTCAGGTGCTGTGATGTTATTCCTTGATTTACTCATCTTGTGCCCATCCTCACCAAGCACCATACCATTTATAACAATCGTCTCCCATGGGATCTTGTCTGTGAGCGCGATCGATCGCAAAATTGTGTAAAAAGCCCATGTACGGATGATATCGTGCCCCTGCGGTCTTAACTGTGTCGGAAAAATAAATTTATCTTCAAGCCAGCCCCCAACAACAAGCGCAGAGATTGAACTGTCCATCCATGTATCAAGAACATCTGTTTCACCCTCAAACTCATTAGATCCGCACGAACATGTTTCTTCAGGCAAATCAATTGTTGGATCAACCGGGAGTTCAGCCTCTCTTGCTACAAGCGCTTTACCACACGCTTTACAGTACCAGACTGGTATCGGTGTTGCAAATAGACGCTGCCTTGAAATACACCAGTCCCATTCCATCGACTCAACCCAGTTTTTGAGCCTGATTATCATGTAATCTGGTATCCACTCGATCTTTGCCGCTGCATCAAGCACCTTCTCCTGTTCAATCCTGACAAACCACTGACGTTCGGAGAGTATCTCAATCGGTGTCTTGCACCGCCAGCAAAGCCCAACATTCTGCTCTATTCGCTCGCTCTCATAGAGCAAACCAAGTCTTTTGAGGTCTTCTATTATAGCATCCCTTGTCTCTTTGATCTTCATCCCGGCGTATCTACCCGCAATCTCGGTCATCACTCCATCCCGATCAATAGCCCTTCTAAGGGGCAATGAATGCTCTTTCCACCACCTGACATCCTGTTTATCACCAAACGTACAGATCATAACAATTCCTGTACCAAACGTAGAATCAACTTCTGGATCTGCTATAACTGGCACGTGGTAATCAAATATTGGAACGCCAACCTCTTTGCCAATAAGATCCGTGAACCGCTCATCATCAGGGTTAACAGCAACAGCAACACATGCAGGGATCAGTTCTGGTCTTGTGGTTGCGATATCAACGCCTTCAAAGTGTATGTAATTCAAAGATGTCTCTCTCGTGTCATACTCAACCTCTGCAAATGCGATCGCAGTCTTGCATCTCGGACACCAGTTCACTGGATGATCATCACGATAGATAAGCCCTTTCTCGTACATCCTGACAAAGGAAACCTGCGTCTTTCTGTAGTAAGCAGGATCCATTGTGATGTACTCATTCGACCAGTCGATCGAGAGACCGAGTGATTTCATCGTATTCCGCATCTTCTCGATGTTCGATGAGGTCAATTCACAGCACAGTCTTCTGAACTCAATCCTATCAAGCCCACTCTTTGTTATCTCGTGTGTCTCCTCAACCTTCACCTCTGTCGGAAGGCCATGACAGTCCCATCCCTGAGGAAACATCACATTATACCCCTGCATACGCCTGTATCTCGCTATAAAATCGATATAACACCAGTTGAGTGCATTTCCTATGTGAAAGCTACCTGTTGGATATGGTGGAGGCGTATCGATAATGTAAGGTGCTTTATCAGACTCCCAATCAAAATAATAAAGGCTGTCATCCCAATTCTCGATGCCTTTCGCTTCAATACGCCTGTGATCGTACTCTTTTGCTATATTCTGCACAGAACCACTCCATTTGATAATTATAAGAGGTTATCAAAGAGACATTCATCACAAGGATATATAAAGAATTCCGATAGACCTCTTAACACTCAAACCACGCAGCCTGAACGACAGGGTTATATACACTCCCCAAATTAATATTCGATATATCTCACGGAATGGCCGGGGTGGGTTAGTGGTTATGCTAAAGGACTGTGGATCCTTTGACTCGGGTTCGAATCCCGACCTCGGCCTAACAACTTTCCTCCTGTAAACGACTATGATTTTAATGGTGTGTTCCACATGACAATCGAGAAAGATCTTGGTTATTCGTTCTCTAACAAAGAGCTCCTTGATCGTGCATTGACACGCAAGGCACATGCGCTCGAAGCAAAACAACAGAACCGTGATTGCGAAGATCAGGAGATATATCGAACCCTTGGCGATGCAATATTGAAAGCGGTGTTGGTAGATCTATTGATAAAATCAGGCTGTAAGACAAGGGATGAGATAACAAGCGAAAAGATAAGACTTGAAAGAGAAGAAGGGCTTGCAAAGATTGCTCAAGATATTGGAATTGGACCTTTCATTAAGCTGGGTGCTGGAGAGAAAAAACATAGAGCAAACGAAGAGCCAAAAGTTCTTGCAGAAACGCTCGAAGCATTGATCGGTGCGATTTATCTTGATGGTGGATATGACGCTGCGAAGAAAGTCATTACCCGGTGGTTCAAGAGCTTCTTCACATAGATTTTCGAGATTGGTGACTTCTGCGGTTTCATCCCATCAAACTACTGTTCATGTCGGCTCAATCGCCTCGATCACAGGTCTTATCCGTGCATCCCCATCAACCTCAACCACGTTGAGTAACACATCTCCATAGATATCAAGCTCAACATTCTGGGATGCTGTTATATCAAATTCACTCTCATTGAAACCAGCACACGTTGCACGCTCTATCAGAAACTCCTCCCATGCATCTGAGTGTCTGGATGTTATCGTGAAGCTCATGTTCAGGACATTATCTGAGAATACAAGATCCTCTGAGATGAGGACGAGTTCGAGATTGGCGATCTTATCACCTGTTATCACCTCTTCATCGAGGCTCATATTGATGATGCGCATTGTTACAGCCTTTGTCCCGTTGTTAAATCTCGTAAAATCAATTGTTGGGGCGAGTCTCATCATCGAACGGTTTATCTCCTCCACAATCACAGCACCGCTCTCATAGATGTACGTGCGATCAAGCTCATGGTGATTATCTGACTCAAAACTTATCGATCCAAGATGCTCAAACGCCATCGTCTGCGTATAGTCATCGGTTGCGATATATACCGAAGGAAGATCCGGATCTGTCCTGAGTGTTCCACCCCCTCCCATCCCTATTATATGGGATGATGCAACCACTCGATCAGGAAATGCGGATGTAACAATATCGATCCCCATTTTAAGATCCTTAAAATCCTCACAGACCTCCTCCATCTGCTCTGCCTCTGCCACGCTCTTCCATTCAGGGATGTATGTTGCATTAATGATCGCAGTCACAGCTACAAGCAGTCCCAGAAGTAGAACGGTTGCTACAATGATAACGTTTGCCGCATCATCCATGATATATCTCATTTTCATCATCTGTTTATGGTGGTGGTGAGGATGCGAGTGCCTGTATCTCAGAAGGTGTGAGTGCACGGCAATATATCCTCGCATCATAAATCACGCCATTGAAGTACCGATCTCCACTCCATGCCCGCCTTCCAAGGTTCACAGGCGATGACGAGGTCGTGATATTTCCTGTACGTCCCATTGAGTTCTCCTGTGTCCCGTTCACATAGATTATAACATCAGAACTATCATAGACCCCTGTAACATGGTACCAGACGCCCTGCTGTGGCTCTGTGCTCGACCAGGTATAGCTCCTGCCTGTATCTGTTCGCACAGCAACCTCGAAGTACTGGTTGTTGACGTTATGCTGGAGTAGATACTGGTTGTCCCCGTACTTGCTGATGATATTTGCCCAACTGTGCCCTGTGGATGGATCGCATTCCCATTTAACCCATGCCGCAAGCGTGATCGCATCCTGCGGTTCAAGCGAGTCGTTGTCAGGGATACTGACATAGTCGTTTGAGCCATCAAAGTGCAGGTATCCAGATGACCATGTTGCACCATGTATCGTGCCGTGATTATCATTTCCAGAACTATCCGTGGCTGTTGTGCCAGACCCTGCATCAAGCTTCCACCATCCTCCACAACCCCATGATATCCCACCGCCAGGCGTCCATGTCGGCTCAATCGCCTCGATCACAGGTCTTATCCGTGCATCCCCATCAACCTCAACCACGTTGAGTAACACATCTCCATAGATATCAAGCTCAACATTCTGGGATGCGGTCACGTTGAACTCAGTCGCATTAAAGCCAGCATTCTTTGCCCGATCGGTGAAGAAAGCCTTCCATGCATCAAGGTACTCAGATGTGAGTGTAAGCGTCACATTCGAGGTTGTACCTGCATGATGGGTTGTGGACGAGGTGTATGTGAAATAAACCTCCTCAATACCTGAGCCTGCAACAGATTCACTCTCAAGGCTCATATTGATGACCTGAATGGTGAGCGCCTTTGTTCCGTTATTAAACTTTTGCAGGGTTATACCAGGGGAGAGTACCATTATTGAACGATTAACCTCCTTCAGGATCAGTGCCCCGTCCTCATAGACATATATGCGATCCAGAGCATAGAGGTTGTCCACTTCAAGCTCGATCGAGCCAAGATCTGGGAAGGCATAAGCCACGGTATAGTTATCCGCAGTTATGTAGAGATCTGGAAGGGATGGGTCTGTTCTGAGTGTTCCACCACTTTTTTGGGGTGATATAACAGGGATCGATCCGCCACCAAGTCGCATCTTCTGTGAAACCGTGCACGATGTATCCGGGGAGACCGCTGCAACGAGGTCGATACCTGATTTGAGATCTGCAAGATCCTCAAGTATGTCATCCATGTGATCTGCCTCAGCAGATTTTCGCCACTCAGGGAGATACGTAACATGAACAATTCCAAGAACTGTAACAAGCACGCCGAGTAAGAGAACGACCGATAGAACGACCGAGATTGCATCCTCATCTTTTAGCATCTAATATTCCTCCTCATCTCCTATCGCGTAAGTGGGTTCAGGCATGCTGTACTTACAAAGCGCAATCCAGTCAACATAATAAGGTCTCCCGCCCCTTATCACAACCCTGTCAAATGGACCTGAGTGGACTGAATCACTCCCTGTTTGCGAGCCGATATAACCTCTGTCATCCCCATCAAACAACGATGCATTGAAATTTGACCCATCTCGTTTTAATTCTGTGATGTACCAGTTGTTATAGGGCTGACTGAGACTTGTGTACCATCTGCCCGTGGAAGACCCTCCTGTTCTTCGCTCAAACCCAAAGCTCCCGGATCCAGATGTGTAAGCAGTCCTGTAGATGTTATAGCCGTTGTAGCTTGAATCTTCGATCCCATAACGATCCATACCACAATCAGACCCCTCAACATCCCTTCGCTCTCTTGTCACCAGACGATAGTCTGTAACCTGTATCCCGAGACTCTTCCATCCTCCACTTGGATCACAGCTTCCGTTCTTCTTAAGCACGTACTCAGAGCCATAAGACGTCCATTCAACCGTCCCAGACCCGTAGTCGCTCCACCCACTCCAGGCATCAAAGTCATCAAAAAACTCGAACGTCGCGGTGTTTGATGCGTTCCCAGCGCTTGCATTCCCGTAGTACATGTATATCGTGGTGTTTCCATCCGCGATTGTCGGAACCTTGACCCACACACTTGCCCAGTTACTATTACTTTTAAGCTCAAGCCAGTGGAGTATCGGAGAATCATCCTGGGTTGTAAACCGCAGATCATCAAAGTCTGATTGCATATCGCTATCATAGGGAATATAAAACCTGATCTGGTGGTCTGAGAGCGCATCAGAGGATGTAATGTTTACTGGTCTTCTGTATCCCCATCCCGCATCCCACCAGGGCCTGAAGGTTCTCGCGCTACCATTCACCCATGTTGCATCAACATTCCCGCAGGTATCGACCGTTCTGAGTGATATTGTGTGGCTCGTCCCTGAATCAAACCCTGTTGCATTGTACCAGCTTGCAGAGGTTGTGCCCTGATAGATGCCATCGATGTAGACCTCTGCATGTGAGTAATCCTCGTCTGCCGGGTTATCCCATGCCCAGATGATGTATGAGGGTTCAAAGGTTGTATTCCTGAGGTTTGTAACCGATGACGGGGGTGTTGAATCTTCAGAGCAGTCTGCTGCCCTGTATCCGAGTTCGCCTGAGGATATGATCTGTCCCGTTGGTACATGAATAAGCAGGATCGTTACCTCTTCGCCCCGCCTGAGATCAAGACCATACTCACTTGAAGTATTGATCTCGATCACATCCCCGAGCCTGAACTCATCCGTGCAGTTATACTGGTAGGTTGTATCGTTTATCCGCAGGATAACCTTGAGTTCGTTCTCACCAACCCACTCCCCACCGCTGTGCTTGAGATATATCATATCAAGCGTATCATCTGCTATTCCCGTTACGTCTATCCCTGGCGAAATATCAGGTCCTGACAGGTACGTATAGACAAAGGTTGTTACGAGACCGAAGGAGATTACCACAACCCCTATCATCAGAATCTCACCAACGATCTCGGATACCGCGTTTTCATCCCGAATAAACCTCATCCTTCACCCCATATCAGAAACACAAAGACAAGATATGCTGCGATCATCATCACAATTGCATGCTTGATCCCACTGTATGGATTCCCTGAGCTCATCTGTCCACCAACGATCCCTGAGAAGAAACCCTGGAGGAGTGATCCATGAAAGAGCACCTTTTCATAGAGGGAGAGATCGTAGTCAACTGAGAGGAACTCTTCGGCACCTTCAATCGGAATTTTGGGCATTCCACCAAGAAACTTCGTCGTTATTATGTATATCGTAAATAAGAATACCGCAAAGGTAATGTACACGATTATAAGGTAGATCGACATCGCAGCACTTCGCCGCTCCCTGAGTCGCTGCATGATCTCAGCATTCAATGCTGCAATAGAGAGTATATCCCTCAGGTTTCCTGTTGCACGATCTGCATCGACAAGCAGCGTGATCGCTCTTGATAATGCACCTGTCTTTACCCTGACCTCAAGCTTGCGTAATGCTTCCCCAACGGTATTTCCCCACTCAATCGAGCTTGCAACCCTTACTATCTCGCTTGTTAAAACCCCCATGTTCGATCTGATCATAACCCGTATAGAATCGACAAGATGTAGCCCGGTCTCATTTATGCTCTTAAGCCGTCTCAAGAACTCAGGTACCATCCTCTCAATATCCCTTATCCGCTTTGCTCTAATCTCAAAGAATAGCGAGTATGGAAGAAGTAAGAGAATGGTGGCATAGAAGATCGAGCGGTCAAAGTCTGTTGGGATTTGCCATGAAGGGTGCAGGAGTTCGAGGAGATAGATGAGAGTTAGTGGGAGTGAGATATAGAAACTCCTGTATGGTTTCTCGATAAAGAAGCGGAATGGAGAGCGCAGGAAGAACCTGATACGCTCGACCTTCGCATACCACTTCAACGCATCAACGATACTTTCCCCATCTCCCTCGATGGTGTGTACGTCATCAAATACATTGAGTTTTTTCAACCTGATAAAGGATGGTGCCTCTTCATCTGTCCTGGTTGTGATTGCATCAAGCAGAATGATAAAGAGTGAAGTCCCGATTGGGATAAGGACATACACGATGATAGCGAGTATCAGAAGTGTTCCTGATTTCAGCATCCCCAGAACAAGGACGATCGTGATGAGAAATAATGGTGCTGCAACAAATACCGTAACATAACATTCTGCGAGCATACCAAGCGTATCAAGAAA
Source organism: Candidatus Syntrophoarchaeum caldarius (assembly GCA_001766815.1). Lineage (NCBI taxonomy): Archaea > Methanobacteriati > Halobacteriota > Candidatus Syntropharchaeia > Candidatus Syntropharchaeales > Candidatus Syntropharchaeum > Candidatus Syntropharchaeum caldarium. The sequence goes on along the minus strand of LYOS01000007.1, from coordinate 15,272 downwards.
GAAATTATTATCCTCCTCTGCAAGTTCCTGATACTGCTCTGACCTGGTTGCAAGATAGTTCTCGATCGAGCCACCTGTATTCATCACCGAGATCAAACCCTCAATGAAATCCCTGAACTTCTCGGACGGTGTGTTCTTCGATGCTCGCATAAGAGCGGTTTTAAGGTCAAGCCCGAAGTACTCAACATCCCTTACGATATAACCTGCCTCTACTGCACACTCGCCATATACCTCCTCATGCCTATGTAGAGATCGAAAAGCATCGATCATTCCCATTCCGCCTTTTGCCATCGCATAGAGGTAGTTTATCCCATGAAGCAGACCTCTCTCTATCTTCATCTTCCTCGTATTCATCCTGAAGGTGGGGTACACAAGGCATGTTCGCATCGTGAGCAGATAGAAGAGAATCGCACCGAGTGATCCAGCAGATAGGATCAGAATGAAACCTGCAAGATCAGGATAAGGAACGATTGCATATCCTGCAAGAACCCCGATGAAACCCCCAAAGATTGCAAGGAAAGATGCGATGAGTCTCGAGGTTGAGAGGTAGATTGCCGCTGGAATTGGGATCCTGGCTCGCCTCAGATCCAGCGAAAGCGCAGAAAGATCCTTTTTCTGCACACTTCCCCCAAAGATCCTGTAAGCGATGCTAAACAATCTGGAGGTCGAGTTCTGCATATTCGCACCCATCCTTGATTTCAGACACACTACGCTCAGGATCAAGATTGTATGCCTGGAGAACTTCTGCAACCTTCCTGTAGTCCATAGTATCCTCACAGACCATCCATTCAAGCACTTTTTCCCTTCGATGAAGTTCATCCATAAGTTCATCCCTTGTCCATGCCCGCTCTTTCATGATCTCCCGCAACTTATGCGAGTCGCCAAGCTGCGTGAAGTCGTCTGTTGCAGGATCCCATCTGAAGAGCTCATTTATCCTCAGATTCTTTGTCTGCGGATCGATTCCGATGATCTCAACAAGTGTATTTGCACGCCTCACCCGTTTCCCACCAAGACGTGTCTGGATCTGAACCACGATGATATCAAGTGCCTGGAGCATCACAGGCGGGACGTTGATCGGCTCATTCTCAAGCCTGCTCACAACACTCTGAGGGTCCTCTGCATGGATCGTTGAGTAGGTTGTGTGCCCTGTATTCATCGCCTGAAAGAGCGTTAAAGCCTCTGCACCTCTCACCTCTCCCAGTAGTATATACTCAGGTCGTTGCCTCAACGCTGCCTTCAGGAGATCAAACATCGTAACCTCGCCCTCACCACCTTTTGTCACAGGGTTTCTCGTAACAGCAGGGATCCAGTTCTCATGGTAGAGCGTGATCTCCCGTGTATCCTCAATTGATACGATCTTCGCCATCGGTGGGATAAAGAACGAGACCGCATTTAGTGATGAAGTCTTGCCAGAAGCAGTTCCTCCAGCAAAGATCAGACTCTTGCTGTTCTCGATGCAGAGCCAGAGGTATGCAAGCATCCCAACCGAGAAGGTGTTATTTTTGATAAGTTCGGGCGGGGTGAACGGATCTTCTCTGAACTTTCTTATCGTGAACGTTGAGCCGTGTGATGTGACCTCACGCCCGTACGTTATCTGGAGTCTTGAACCATCGGGAAGTGTTGCATCCACGAGCGGTTCACCGATTGAGATATGTTTTCCGCCTTTCTGTGCGAGTCGAATGATGAACGAATTGAGCGTCTCCTCATCCTGAAATGAGATATTTGTTGGTAGATTCTGGTACTTCCTGTGGTATAGATATATTGGCAGACCCACACCATCACAGGATATATCTTCGATCCATGGATCATCCATCAACCCATCGATCCGCTCATATCCAAGGAAGTTTCGCTCAAGATAATAAGAGATCCTGCCAGATGCAGCAGGGCTCAAGGTAATTCCATAGTTCTTCAGGAGTCGAGCAATGTTTCGCTGAAGTACCTCTCTTCGATGCTGGGTACCCGCTTCTTCACCCGTTTCCAGATCCTCAAGTGTCAGAACATCCTGAAGGTTATCATAGAGCTCTTCGAGCAGAAACTTTTCCTCCTGAGTCAGGATTGGTTCTATGAGATGGTATCTTTTAATCTTTGTTGCCCCATCCTCGATGATTACTGCGATCGCTCTTCCATCATTCAGGACGTAACGCTCAAGCTCGATATTATCAGGTGGTACGATGAACGATACGAGCTCGGAGGGGTCTTCGTCCTCTTTGACCTGTGCATCTTTTTGTCGATTTCTGCTAAAGATTTTTAGCATCTTATGAATAATTTATAATATCAAGATATAAAAAAGTATCTTTAAAGATAAAAAAATATATTTAAAGAATGAAACACATAATAGAGTATGATATAAAAAAGGGTGTCGAAAATGGATCTGATGGCTTTATTTGATGAGAGATGGGAGAAAATAATGTCGAACAGCACCTTTGAGGCACTCCTAACCGACAAATTCATTGATGATTTAAAAAATCTTTCTGATGGGTTTGATAAGCAGGAGTGCTTTGATATAAGCGTCAACGATCCTGAAAAAGGAGAGGTAGCGTATCATATCTCGCTTACACCCCTGAAACTCGATGATGGTGCGAATGACAGACGTCTCTTCCTCTTACATGGATTTGATCTCAATCAAATAAAGGCAATGGAGGACGAACTTGCAGCGAGCAAGAAGGCCCTTGAGGAGATGACACTTGAGTACTATCTCCAGCGCGAGGATCTTCTCGTCGTATCAAACCAGATTGAAAATCTCAACAATCACCTCGAAGCTGTGCTTGCAACCGTGCCATCTGGCGTGGCTGTGACAGATTCTAATGGAAAAATCAAGACCTGGAACAGGAAAGCAGAGGAGATAACAGGATACACACAGGCTGAGGTACTTGGAAAGGCTCTGGAGGATCTGATCCCATTCAATGAGATAGGGATGGAAGGGGAATGCACGATAGAGCCGAAAAATCGCGAAAAAGCTGTAATTCTTCTCAATCAAAGTAGACTGGAGGAGGATAACGAGATAGATGCAGGAACAGTCGTGAGTTTCATCGATATCACCGAGAAGAAACGACTTGAGGAAAAAATCAGGGTGGAGAACGAGTATCTATCAATGGTTCTTGACCGAACGCCGATTGCAACGATAACAGCAGATAGTGATGGCAGAGTGAAGATGATAAATCCTGCAGCAAGAGAGCTTCTTGAGATTGAGGAACAGAGCGAATCTGAGCTTACATTGTCAGGCATCTTCAAGACACCGATCGAAGTAAAAGACGGAAAGTATCAGCGGATAAATCTTACAAGAGGGGGTGGTGTAACAATCCCGATCATGGCATCGGTCTCAACATTCGAGAGTGAGAATGAGCTTACAGGGGTTGTGATAACATTAACAGATATAACCGATCTTGAGGGCATCATCGTTCTGCCATCAAAAGAGGTTACCGAGCTTGGAGAGTCGAGATACAGGATTGATGCAGGCACAATCTACATCTTCGATGAAGAAAAACCTTCGCTGGCGCTTGAAGTATTTGCAGATGGTGTAAAGCACGGTATGGAAGGGCTGTGCATCACGAGGATGAACCCTAAAAAGATAAGAGCGAAGTATGGGCTTGAGAACACCCCCATCATCTGGCTTGTGAAGAATAAGATCCCACCCGAGACCTGTCTCTCTCCGAACGAACTCTCACTATGTTTTGAGATGATCGACAATTTCGTGAAGCAGGCTGAGAAAGGATTGATCCTGATCGAGGGTGTTGAGTATCTGATGACACAGAACAGCTTCGTCTCGATCCACAAGTTCTTCCAGCTTGTGAATGACTGTGTGATGCCATCGAATTCATCTGCGCTTGTAACGCTCGATGGTGCCACGCTAACAACTCAGGAGTTTCATCTCATAAAACGAGAGATGGAGGAGATTGAGGTGGAAAAGAGGATAGAGGATGAATAAAGTTGCATGCGGGATACCATCCCTTGATATGATCTTCAATGGCGGGGTGAGAAAAGGTTCGCTCATTCTTCTTCTTGGAGAGGTTGGAAGCGGACACTATGAGTTTGCATATACCTCGATGATTGCGCTCTCAAATCAAAAGAAGAATGTCTGCTATATCTCAATGACGAGATCTCGGGATGATATACTCGATGAGGTGCGCACATCCTTTGCAAACCTTGAACCCGGTGATATTGAGATCAGAGACATTTCGGAGTCGTATTTCAGGCGTTCACAGATCCCACTCTCATGGATTACGGATAATAATGATCATACACTGAATCTGCTCAAAGATGCAGGTCGGGATCGTGAGCTTCTAAAAGAGATTGTGGAGTGTCTTGATGAGAAGAATGTCAGTGAGCGTCTTGTCATCATCGACTCGCTCACAAGCCTGCTCAGAGCATACTCAGATGCGTCCGATTGGGGAGAGTTTATAAAATTCCTGCAGGGACTGCAGCGGGTATCGAAGCGGTGGGGTGGGCTGGTGTACCTGATGCTGACCTCAAATATCTTTGAGAAGGCACTTGAGGAGGAGGTTGCAGATGTTGTGGACGGCGTTCTCTCATTCAGATGGAGCGATACGAGATCTGGTGCGAGAACTCGCCTGATGTCCATAAATAAGTTTCGTGGAGAGCTATCAAGGCTTGATGAAGAGGATATCGTAAACTTTGAGGTGAATATATCGCCGTATGACGGGTTGAGCCTCATTCCGATCCGACAGATTTTAGGGAAGGGGTAAAAATGGAACGATTGAGCGTTGGGATCGAGGGAATTGATGAGATGCTTGGAGGAGGATTTCCCAGGGGGCACACAGTCCTTCTCGTTGGTGGATATGGAACAGGGAAGACGACGTTCTCGCTCCAGTATACATACCACGGACTTCTGCAGGGAGATTCAGCGATCTACATCACACTCGACCAGAGCGAGAAGGAGATCGTCGATACCGCAGCGGATTATGGATGGGATCTTGAGAGGTACATCAGAGAGGGTAAGCTGCTTGTGGTGAGGTTTAATCCAGCCGATATAAAGGTCTCGATCGAGCGGATCGCCTCAGAGCTTCCTGAGATAATTAAGAACTTCGGGACAAAGCGGCTTGTATTCGATTCTATAACACTGCTCGAGATACTCTTTGCAAGTGAGGCTGAAAGAAGAGAGCATATCTTTTTTCTCGCAAACCTATTTAAACAGAGTGGAATTACAACGATTCTAACCTCAGAGAGTGCTACCGACGACTCACTCCACTCGAAATACGGCTTTATTGAGTACGTCTCAGATGGCGTCATCTCATTGAGGTACATTCGCCAGTGTGAATTGAGGGAGGTCTCACTCGCACTTGAGATCGTCAAGATGCGCCGAAGTGCTCATTCAAGAAAGATAAGGCCATACTCGATCACAAACGAGGGGATCGTTGTTCATTCGAGTGCGGAGTTGTTTTAGGTCTGACCGTAAAGTTCTTAAGTAACGAAAACGAAAGTCATATTACAAGCAGAGTGATCATAGATCAAGATTATATTTCAGAATCACACAGTCAGATATATTTCACCATTCATCTATCAATGTACTGGATTCGATGGGATCATATGTTAAGTGTATGAAGCGATCATGGCAAAATAGGGGATCGTAAAAGGTAATTGGATCAATATCTGGCTGATTTTCTGATTTTGAAGCGCGATGCTTGAAAAAAAAGAGGAGGATTAAAGTATGAACATAAAAAGGAATGGGGGGATGGATAATGCAGAGTAGTGATACCACAAAATATAACATACATGCAAAGATCACAGCAGAAGGCATTGTTGAACGTCCCGATGTGGTTGGTGCGATATTTGGTCAGACCGAGGGTTTGATCGGGGATGAACTGGATCTGAGAGATCTCCAGAAGACAGGCAGAATTGGAAGAATTGATGTGAATATCGAGTCAAAGGGAGGAAAGGCGACGGGTGAGATCATAATACCATCAAGTCTTGATCGGATCGAGACTGTGATACTTGCAGCATCGCTTGAGACGATTGACAGGGTTGGTCCATGCAATGCGAAAATTACGCTTGATCGGATCGATGATGTTCGTGCAGAGAAGCGTAATCTGATCATCTCGCGTGCAAAAGAGCTTTTGAAGAATATGATTGAGCATGGAAGCCCTGAAAGCCAGGAGATTGCAGAAGAGGTAAAGCAGGCGGTTAGAGTTGAGGAAATAACCCAGTATGGCCCGGATAAACTCCCAGCAGGACCACACATCGACGATTCAGATGCAATCATAATTGTAGAGGGAAGGGCCGACGTTCTGACACTTCTTAAATACGGGATAAAAAATGCGATCGCGGTTGAGGGTACAAATGTACCTCCGATCATCAGTGAATTGAGCAAGATCAAGACCGTTACCGCATTCACAGACAGTGATCGTGGCGGTGACCTCATACTGCGTGAGTTGATGCAGATTGCAGAGATCGATTACATTGCGAGACCTCCAGAAGGTAAGGGTGTGGAAGATCTGACCTACAAGGAGATTGTGAAAGCCCTGCGAAACAAGCTGCCAGCAGAGCAGTGGGAGATTTTGCAGGACAAACGAGCAGCAAACAACAAGAACCGCGCTGAAAACAGTCACACCACAAAACATCATCCGCACGCAAGTAATAGAAGACCCCCCAGGCGAGAGGTTACCGTCAGGCGTCGGACACTCGCTACACCGACTAAAGCAGAAGAGAAAGAGGAGGCGGTGACAAAACCGTTAGAAAGTGAAAACGTGAAGCTCGTTCTGGCGGATAAAGCGCCGCTAACACACTTCAATCAACTGCTTGGTACAAAGAATGCGAGGCTGATTGGCAGGGATGATGAAGTTGTAACTGAGGTTTCGATAAGGGAGCTTACACAGGCGTTAAAAAGTGTAGATGAGATCAGAGGCGTTGTATTTGATGGCGTAATCACACAGCGAATCATTGACATCGCATCTGATAAGGGGATCGAGTACATCTTTGGTGGAAAGATGGGAAGCGTCATAAAGATCCCTGTGAACCTGAAAGTGCTGACAGAAGCGACGTTCAAGGATGCGTGAGTCTTTCCTTTTCTATTTTTATTTCCCTTATTTTTTCTCTTATTTTAGTAATTACAGGATCGTCTTCGTTTTTGGAGATCTTTTCAAGCTTTTTGAGTTCGCGCTCATAAGGTGCAAGCCTTCTTGAGATTCTAACACGATCCTTATGGCGTAAACGCTTTCTTCCCTCGATCTCCTCGGCGTATATCTGATCGAGCTTAAAACAGAGTTGATCTCCAGCATCCATCTTTTTTTCAGTCCTCACATCGAGGTCCTGACTGCAGGCCATAAGGAGTGCGTTCATGGATTTTGCAAGCTTTTCGCCGTAAGGTGTGAGTTTCAGCATCCGGATCCGTCCTGTCTTTTCAGATTTGAGAATGCCAAGCTCTTCCATCGCCGACAGGATTTTTAAAGCATGTGCAAAGGTTGTATCCACCTGTTTGATCACCTTTGATGTGTAGGGGTGTTTCATCTCCGATATCGTGAGGAGAATCTCGGCTGGCTTATCCTGCAGAAATAGCCGTTTAACCATCTCGGCCTGTTCAGTGGCGTTCTTCACGGAAGATCTGTCCTTCAAAGATGCTGACATCAGTCTTCTCATCGAGCCACATATCAGGGGTTAACCCTGCTTTTAGACAGGTCTGCTCCAGAAATGTTACTGCATCCCATCCCCATTCGAGTGCAACCTGTGGAAGGAGAAGCCCCTGGTATGGACCGTTTCGAACGATCAGACCATGTTTACCTATAATAATCGCATTTGCCCGATCCTTTGGCTTCACATCAAGTTTTATGGGCTCTGTAAGAACTGTAACCTCAAGTTCAATCTTTTCAAGCTCGTCGGGTGATAGCGAGGGAAAACGCGGGTCACTTGATGCTGCACTTATTGCCGCCTCCACAATCGCATTTTTGAGTTGCATCACGGGATATGGGAATCCAATGCACCCCCTCAAAGCTCCCTGCTTGTTTATCGTGACAAATACACCACGTTTCTCATCAAAGACCGGTGACAGTTTGTACTCATCGGGGTTTATACGTTTACCATCCCTTATGTACGCCTCGATTGCATCTCTTGCAAGTCTGAGTGCTTCTTTGCCCTCTTCTTCACTCAACATGTTCATACATCGATCTTCAAGTATTTAAAAGTGACATCGGGATAAGCTCCACAAGTATTCTACTGCGATTGACCGATCTTTTGATCCTGGCTATCTCAGAGAGCTTTCGATCACTTATCACCACATTTTCAACTGCCCGATGATAATCATCATAGGGAAGCTTGATCCTGACTCCGTTTATTCGCTGTACAATCGGTGCAGGTGCGAGTGAGTACCTGATGTCCTCGACCTGATGGAGCAGTTCATCTGTGACAACCCATGGCGGAACAAATGGCGGGTCGATTGCAATTTCCTCTTTCAGTTCTTTGATTGCCTTTGCAACCTCATCTGAGATTTTTTTAAGGATGTCGATCTCATTCAATCGCTTGAAGGTGTACGGAAGCCTTCCCAGCGATGCTACGTACCTTATACCCTCCACCTCTAACTCGGGAAGACCATGTGCAACAACTGGAACTTTTAAACTCCTGAATACCTCAAGCTTCTCCTCGATGCATTTTTTGAAATTTCCGAGCCCGATCAGACAGAGATCGTGTTCCTCAATGATCTGCCGTTCCCTCGATGTTAACTGTGCGGTCCGCCTGCCAACCCCCCTTGCAAGCCCTATAACGTTTGTCTGTGCACCCCTGCGACGCAGCATCTCTGCCACATCACAGACCGAATGTGGCAGGTGGTGGCGTGTGATGGTTGGCGTTACAACCGCTATCTCAGTCCCAAGAAGCGGCGCCTCCCTGATCTGTCCATTGAGATTTGATGCAACCTCTTCTATCATCCCGTAATCTTCAGAGGGGGCTGTGAATGTGATATGCGCTTCCTGAGCAAAGATCCGCCTGGTTATGATATATCCACCAAGATCCTCGATCAGCTCAACAAGCTCACGGTGTCGATAAGATCCACCCTCAAAGATGAAACTCTCATACATAGGAGATCACTCCAGAAAGATTGCCGGTTTCATCGGATATGCATGGATGCTCTTTCTGGCAGGATCATATGAAGGATCTTCTGCATCGAATACCGATACATGCGCATTAAATTCCCGCTGGAAGAACTCCGCTGCAGCACTGAGCACCTCATATTCGTTGATCTCACGTGAGAGAAGTAGATCGATCTCCTGCTCGTCAATCCCCTGATACTCATCGATCATGCGCTTTATGAGCTTTGATACTTCTTTACCGCGTTTTTGCATAACCGGATCTCTCATAACTTCCTTCATCACATCACCCATCTCAACCCTACCTTCTTTTCGTTTTGATAGAATGATTTTTCTTAACTCCTGTTTCCACAGAGGAGCGGAGTAGAGTATTATCCGCTGGGGTTTGATCTTTGTAACCTTCAGGATCTCATTTATATCGTTATAGGTTGTCTCAACAAGCCGTTCTTCAAGTTCAAATTCTGGATTTACAAACTCTTCGTTGAGAACGGGCAGTTTTTCATTGCTCGGATCGCTCTTTCCCATCAAACTCATAAGCTCTGCTGTTATAAACGGTACAAACGGTGCAAGAAGCCTGACCCAGCAATCCACAAGATATTGCATCGTCCATATCGCTCCCGATCGTGATATTACAGTCCGTCGCCTGTACCACCTGAGATCGCTCTCAATACCAAAGAAAGTCTCCTGAAAAGCACTTCTTGTTGAAAATCTCTCAAGTGCATCGGTTGCAGCTTTTATTCGATTCTGAAGCCGATTGAGAAGCCAGTAATCGATCGACTCAAGCTCCTTTTTCCCGTCCCCCATCTCGATGATCTCGTTTACTGTATTCCAGAACCGCTCGAGGTGGCGCCTGGTCGCTATAACCTGCTCATCACGCCAGTCAAAGTCCTGCCATGGTTCTGCAGACCCCATCAGAAAAGCACGGACTGTATCTGCCCCATACTTCTCGATTGCATCGCTTAAGAGTATTACGTTCCCCTTTGAGGAACTCATTTTCTCACCTTCGAGAAGTCCGATACCAAAGACAACGATCCCTTCTGGAAGATGTTCGTCTCTGAATATCGCCGTGTGGTGGAAGAGCTGAAATGTGAGGTGGTTTGAGATCAGATCCTTTGCAGAAAGCCTGTAATTATAGGGATACCAGTACAGAAATTCTGCCTGCATATCAGCGAGAAGCTCCGGGTCGATCCTGCATACACCATCCTTTCCCAGAAAGATACTGTCAAATACCTGATCATCAAGAAGCTCCGGGTCGATCTCTTTCAGGTGATGAGCGATCGTATAGTATGCCATGTAGATCGTTGAATCACTCAGCGGTTCGATGATCCAGGCGGGGTCCCATGGAAGGGGTGTGCCGAGTCCAACTTTCCTCGTGCATGCCCAATCATTGAGCCAGTCAACTGTCCTCAAAAACTCGCTTTCAAGCTCAGCAGGGATCAATTTTGTACGATTACGGATGCACTCTTTCACAGATGCTTTCCAGTCCTTGTCACTATATCTAACAAACCACTGATCCTTGAGGAGTTTGATGACGGCAGACGTGTTGCACCTGCACATAACAGGGCGCTCACTGAACTCATACATCACCGCGGCATCCCCGCGTCCTGTGAGAATTTTTTTAACCCGCTCTCGCGCCGTAGCGACACCTTCTCCACCAAACTCCTGTAACATCACACCACGGTTAAATTCTGCAGCGTAAAGCTCTTCGGTTGCATCGGCGAGTTTCTCATCCTCCTGATTCTTGATCTTCATCCTGTCCACAACATCGGCAGCTGGAATTTTTCCATAACCTTCGATCCTGATAACAGGAATTGGATGAATATCCCTGTACTTTCCAGCATCTTGCAGATCTCGAAGTGCGATATAGTCAAATGGAGCATGTGCAGGGACGCTCATCACAATACCTGTGCCCATATCTACGTCAACAAATTTTGCAGGTAAAATCTCCACCATTTCATCATTCAGGGGATTCTTTACCATCCTGTCGATGAACCTCGAACCCTTCACAAGTGACTCGATCTCAAGGTCAAAATCCTGATATTTGAGCTTCTCTGCTGCTTCTCTGCTAAGAAGCCACCTTTCATTCTTGTTTTTAAGGAGTACGGTGACGTAATCACCATCAGGGTTTATCCAGAGATTTGTAACACCGTAAAGCGTTTCAGAACGGAGTGTTGCAGTTGGAATCACAGTTCCGTCAGGAAGGTGGAACTTGATAATGGTAAACTCACTGATTGTAGCTTTCTCACCTGAAAGAAGATCATGATCCCCTATCGGGTTGTCACAGTTAGGACAGTATTTAACAGGATGCTCACCCTTTGCCACAAGCCCCTTTGCCTTCAGCTGATTGTACTGCCATGTGATGAACCTGCTGTACTGCGGATCAACCGTTGTGAACCTCCGCCTCCAGTCGATCGAGAGCCCCATTGATTTCATAATTGCTGTATAATTGCTGCTGAAATAACTGACAATCTCATTTGGATCGACAAAACGCTCCATCACATCCTTTGGAACCCTGTAAACATCTCTGTAAAGTTTTATAGCCTCCTTATCCCCCCTTGCTATCCTGTTGGAGACCCCGATCACGGGTGTGCCCGTCACATGAAAACCCATCGGGAAGAGAACATTATACCCCTGCATCCGCTTAAACCTCGCTATAACGTCAGGTACAGTGTACGTTCTACCATGCCCGATGTGCATCGCGCCGGAGGGATATGGATATGCAACATTCAGGTAAAACTTTTCACCCTGGCCCGGATCTACTTCATACACCCGTCCCTCTTCCCAGATACGCTGCCATTTTGATTCTATCTGCTTGAACTCGTATCTTTTCATCCTGAAATCACACCCACGCTCCCTTACATTCCTGGGTAAAAGAACTTTTTGGTTCGCTATTTAATACAAGTACAAAAGAGAAAAGAGAAGGATACAAATGCTTGCCTGAAACACAGGTTTACGAAGATTGAACTTGAGCTTGCGGTGATGAGGCACAAAACACGCCTTAATACCGTAAAGCATATAAATAAGAAGTAACACATAAGGATACAGGCCGTAATAGCGGTCGCGAGGGGATGGTGATGCAGATAACCACAATCTTGTTGCCAGGTGTACGCAACAATATTGGAATAAAGGACAAAAGTTTATATATTGGCTTTGCATTACTTTCCTTGAATGTTTACTGAGAGGAGTTGCACTCTTTTATCCCTGCGTCCACCTTTGGTAGGACAAAGAGCGGGGATAAAAGGGGAGTGTGGCTCAACTTGGTAAATATCAAAAAAATAAAAGGAGGAATTAAATGATGAAAATGAGTAAGAGATTACTCAGTATAGTATTGACGGGGATAATGGTGATGTCGGTCTTTACAGCATGGGTGCCGACGGTGGGGGCAACAGATTCTACAGGCAGCTATACAATGAATGTCAGTAACTATTGTGTCAATCCAGGCGTTAAGATTCTAAACCTTACAAATGGTGACGATGACTCGGTTATAATTGGACAGGAGATTCTATTCGTTAATGGAACACTTCCAAGTTCAATCAAGATAGAGGGTTATGATGACACCAACACTGAAGGATATGTCAAGACGGTTACAACAACACGGACTGAGAGCGTAGGAAATGGGTCATGCGCGAGTGATACAATAGATCTCCAGGGCATTTACTTCGACGCCGGTACGCTGACAAAGACCGGTAAATACAAGGTGATTTGGGATACCTCAGATCCATCGAACAATTCAATGAACATCTCAGTCTCAGAGCCATCTACATGGACGTTCGAGATGAAGGTTGGAACAAAGACCGTATCGAGTATCACGAAAGGGACGACCCTCAAGATTGAGACAAGTCCGGATCTTGAAGCAAACGACTCGGTCAATCTGGTAATCATCAACCCAGACGGTGTCCAGTTAACAGAGAACCCGGCTGATTCCACACAGGACTTCAAAGATATCAATATGTCCAAGCTTTTGGACTACAGTTCGAACGGTATAAACACAACAGGATGGCAGGTCGGTACGTACAGAATTTATATGGAGACTAACGAGGAGTATGCACAGGGCCAGGAAATGGTGAGCGCAGAGCAGACACTTTCAGTGAACAAGGGTGAGATTGATATCTCTGCTGAGAAGACATCAGCTGTTGAGCTTGAGACAATAAAGCTCACCGTGACCGGTGTTGCAAATAGAGGTATACTGATCTCAGGAAATGACAGCCATGTGATATTCCCTGCGGGGCAGGAGGATAATCCCAACACTGCAAGTACCTACACCTTTGGTGATACTCTGGATGAGGATGGGACGAAGACCTATGCCGTCTATTTTGATGATACGGGATCCTATACAATCACGGTATGGGATAATGTGACCGGTGAGACAGAAACTGTCGATATCTCAGTCGAAGAGAAAGCAGTAACCTTTGACATGGTCTCTGTTGCAACGATTGGTGACAAGCTTGTGATAAAAGGAACTGCAAACACAGGAGATACGGTTGATATTGCTGTGGAGGATTATGTATACTCAAGCCTCAATGACCTTGTAATAGATGAGAACGGTGAGTTTGAGAAGGAAATCAATACAGGCTCAACATCTATATCCAAGTTCAAGGTACCTGGATCGGTCAGGCTCAAGGCTTACATCGACAGGACCACAGGAGGCGTAGGTGCAGTTTCAAGTAGCGAAGATGATGACGGTACCACCGCGGTTCTTATGAAAGAGGGTACACTCGATGCCGAACTCTCTACAACAAGTGTTGCTCTCGGTGATGATTTCTGGGTGAGAGGTACAGCACCAGGAAGTGATACTATCACTATCCTTTCCGTAGATCCGAAAGGTGGCGGTGGAGATGGTCTCGACAACAACGAGGCGTTTGGTATCGTTGGTTACAGTGCAGCTGTATCAGACACCGATGACTCATTCGAGAAGAAGATCTCAACGAGCGAGGATGCAACAAGTGGAACCTACCTCATAGCAGTCTTAAGCCCTGGAAGGGATGGTAAGTTCGGCAAGACCAATAAGGCAAGCATATACGATGCTCTCGATGTATATCTTGGTGTAACTGATTCCACTTCAGGTGCGTTAGAGACTGACACACAGAATATCCTCATTGCAAAGACGCAGGAGAACATCGCAACGCTTCTTTCAGGCCTGCTCACAGAACCAGGATCTGATGATCTCTTCGCGGTCATCCCGATCATGGTTGAGGAACAGTCACTCACGATCGATAAGATAGATGATGTTGCAATCGGGGATGACCTTGTTATTACAGGTACATCCAACAGAAAGAGCGATGTAGCGATCATTGTCACCGTTAAGGGTCCTGTTGAACTTACGCCACAGACCGTCTATCCATCAAACGGGACATGGTCTGCGACGTTCGATACGTCTGGTGCTGAGGTAGGTGTCTACACCGTGAAGGCAGATGATGGTGACAGAACAGTTCAGGCAACGGTCAACATCGTCTCTGCAACGGTGACAGCGACACCAGAGCCAACCGAGGCAACGCCTGAGGAGACTGTAACCGAGGTACCGACACCAGCCGAGACGACTGCAACACCAGAGCCAACCGAGGCAACACCAGAGCCAACCGAGGAGCCGCCAGGTTTTGAGGCGATCTTTGCACTTGCAGGGCTCTTTGCAGTAGCGTTCCTGGTTGCACGGAGGCGTGAGTAAGTAGAAACCTGAATTTACAGGTGGTTTGAAGGGTTTTTAGCCCTTCGATCTCTTTTTATTTATATTTTTAGATCCTGTGGGCTGGAATGGATTGAAGATGTGAAGAATATATGAATACAATAGATGAAATATTGAAGGAAATTGAGGAGCACAGGGATGTGATACGGAGATTTGGGGTTAAAAGAATAGGAATATTTGGATCGTATACAAGAGGTGAAGAGAACGAGGAGAGTGATATCGATATACTGGTAGAGTTTGAGAAAGATAAGAAGACGTTTGATAGTTACATCGGTCTAAAGCTTTTTCTTGAGGATATGTACAAAAAAAAAATCGATCTTGTAATTTCTGAGGCTGTGAAACCCAAACTTCGTCCATATATTCTTGGTAGTGTGAAGTATGCAAAGGGATTATAGCGCTTATTTTGAGGATATGCTCGAAGCTACATGTAAGATTGAAAAATATACACAGAATATCACTACTCTTGAGGAGTTCAGAGAAGAGGAGCTTATTATAGATGCTGTCATAAGAAACCTCAGTATCCTGGGCGAAGCTGTTAAAATGATACCAGAGAAGATCAAGCA
>LYOS01000006.1 GCA_001766815.1 Candidatus Syntrophoarchaeum caldarius | reverse complement strand
ATTAGAGCCGTCCCATAATAATATGATATCTCCTTCCTCTACTACAATTTCACTTCCTGTAATTCTAACAAACTGCGTAGCTTTCCCATTTCTTAAATAATCAGT
The DNA here is from genome assembly GCA_001766815.1 of Candidatus Syntrophoarchaeum caldarius. NCBI lineage: Archaea > Methanobacteriati > Halobacteriota > Candidatus Syntropharchaeia > Candidatus Syntropharchaeales > Candidatus Syntropharchaeum > Candidatus Syntropharchaeum caldarium. The sequence goes on along the minus strand of LYOS01000006.1, from coordinate 52,041 downwards.
TGAAAGGTATGGCAAGCATTCTTCTTGGTATTCTTCTACCATGATCTCTGGTTTCTTACCCTTAACGTAAGTTATAACTTCTCCAAGTCTAACAACCTCCCACTCCTCTGGAATTTTGCCGATTGGAGTTTGTTTGTATCCAGATTCTTCCTTGAGATTCATTTAGAACCACCCTGTTAAATCACGTTGAGATGGGTCGGTGAGCAAAATGGGGCGATCGTAATAGAAATTATCCTCAATTCTCATATTTTCAGTCATTTGATTACCATATACATCCAGTTGATTAAAGATTTCATCAAGTTCCATCTTCTTTTTAGGAAAGAAAGATATCTGATATGTCCTGTAATAATTACTGTGGTAGTAAGAACCTTCCATGTAATTGTTGTTCGGGTTTTTCTTGCGGTCAAGTAGTACCGTTAACGCCGGTTTAAAGGCAAGACCAACCTCTTTCTTCTCTCTTCTATCGGATGGGTTATGGAGGCAGACGTATGTAGCACCCAAGATTAGGTCTATCAATTGTATGAAGTGCGATTCTTTTTTTCCACTTTTTCTATGATCTGAATCGATAAATTCGATTTCATCCCTTTCTATCTTTATTTTTTCACTCTCTAAACCAATCCTATAAATCGGGTGCCATGAAAATAGCTCATGTGTCTCCTGACTTCCTTTGTCATGGTATATTTGGCGTATTGTGATTCTTCTGTAATCCCTAAAGAAATAATTAATGCCACCTTTCAATACGGACCTATAGAATCGATTGTAGATCGTGAGATCACGACCTTTATTTTCCCCGAATAGTTCAAGGTTCATATTTGAGAGATTTAAACCAAGGATGTTTAAATAAACCGGTTTGCGATGTTTTTGACAGCTTTCTTGAATCATAAACTTATTTATCCAGTTTTTGGCTATCTTGGGCCCTGCATCGGATTTAGATTTATGCAGGTTTTTATAGTGGATTTCTGTATCGTTATCCTCATGGAAGCCACATTGTTGGGGACATTCCGATTCTTCATCGTGCCAGTTTCCATATTTCACACATCGTAAATTATTTAGCTTCGTAAGGCAATAATCCTTGAAGTTTATCGGAACAAAAAGCGCTCCTATATACATCCAGACCGAGTTATCAATAGATAATTTGACTCTGTTTATTTCATCTGAATAGACTTCAAGTTTTATCTCATCTTTTGTCTTTGTGTTTGCACTCAACTCCCCCCATTTTTTTGGAGTCTGATTTATATAGTTACTCTCCATTCAATATCCCTCTCTTAATAATTCCAACGCAAAACTTAGCAGAATGATTAAAGCGCCTAAACCAATCAATGTCATCCAATGATCTAAGAAAAACTCTATTCCTGTTAATCCTCCAATAAGTCCAAATAAAATCCCGCCACCAAATAATAGAGAAATGATCGCTGCCAAGGGATGATCAATAAAGAGATTAAGAATAATTTTTAAAGACACTATAACCTCCTTAATTCATCCAAATACTCCTCAATCCTTCCAAGCCTGTCTTTTCCTTTCAGGGCCCCCTCATACCCTGCTCGATCATATCTTCGCGTCATCTTCATCCTCCAAAAGCTTTACTTCCAATTCATTGATTTTACTCAGCAATTCCATCATCTTATGACCTTTCACGTAACCTATCGGTCTGTAACATATCGGTCCTGGTGGTGTCTCTCCATAACTTTTGATGAATCCAATTTTTGGTGGCAAAAAGATCAAACCATCAAGAGAACTATAGATAAAACTTGTCTTTTTAATAAACTCGGGATGAAATACCTTATCCGGAAGATCAGGGTTAAGTCCAAGCATCACAGGGTCAAGATGTATGACAACGACCTTCTTATAGTCTTCAGGGGCGTCTTCTTTCGCTTCTGCAAGTTCTATACATCTATTTATTCTTTCGATAAACTTGTTTTCATTTCCAGGTAAGTTAATCGGGATGTTTCCATCTTCGTCCTGCTCTCCAGTTGCATTAACGGTTGTGTTTATTGACTTTACCTCTATCATAAGTTTCTCACTCTCTATCTTAAAGTCATTGGTCTTCTTCTGGTTGTTTCTTGGTATTTTTTCAACCTCACCAATGGGAGCAAAGAATCGTTTAACATCTTTTTCTCTTAATGGAGAAAGGATACGGCCCCTCTGGAAGTCCTCATATCCTTTTATTTCATTTACCGATACATTTCTACCATCCCTATCAGGTCCATAGTAAATTTTGTTCAGTTCCCCGATCGTCATCTTTTTCCTATCATCATCTTCTCTATCTTTTACTTTCCTTCCCATAACCTATCAACTCTCTCCAAACCCACTCCTCTGAGACCATATCGACTTCTGCGAGTTTACAGTCATCTTTCCGGTTTTGATCATCTTCTTTTGTACCTCTATCAAACCCCAACCTCCCTCAAATACCCCTCAATCCTCTCCTCAACCTCCATTATCTCTCCTTCAATCCTCTTAAGCTCCTCCCATTCCTTGCCGACATCAATCTCCTCAACTTCCTCCTCTGGAAAGACATACAGGGTTACATTCAGGTTGTAATCATTCTCTTTGATCTCTTCAAGGTCAACAACCCTTGTAAACCCATCCATTTCCTTAAATTCTCGATAGGCACTGGCGATCTTCTCAATGTGTTCATCTCCTAAGCGATTGAGCTTTCTCACTTCAGGATGCTGCTCATACTCATTTGATGCATTGATAAAGAGAACCTTGCCTTTTCTCTCATCAGGCTTATTCTTTTTGAAAATGAGTACAGCCCCTGGTGCCCCAGTGTTGTAGAAGAGCTTTTCAGGGAGCAGAATAACACACTCAACCAGATCATCCCTCAGTATTCCTTTCCTTATCGCCTTCTCCTTCCCACCCCTGAAGAGACAGCCATTGTCAATAACAACTCCAACCCTTCCATCCTCGTCTGCAGATGCGATCATGTGCTGGATCCATGCCCAGTCTGCAGACTGCTTTGGAGTAAAGCCATATCTGAACCGCTTATTCCAGAACTCACCCTTCTTAAGCTCATTCTCACTGTAGCCGTCCTGATTCCAGGGTGGGTTTGCTATGACGATATCAAACCTCTTCTGCCCATCACCTTCTTTGAACTTTGGATAGAGCAGGGTATCGCCGTGTGCAAGCTGGGCATTTCTTATATCATGGATATACAGGTTCATCTTTGAAAGGGCAAGTGTCTTTGGATTTGCCTCCTGTCCGAAGAGAAACAGCTTTTCCGCTCCTTCTTTACCATGCAAATTCTCAACGTGCCTGTATGAGATTATGAGCATGCCCCCAGATCCACAGGCTGGATCATACACGCTCTCTTCAGGCTCTGGATCGAGTATCTCGACCAGGAGCTTTATAACCTCCCTCGGTGTGTAAACCTCCCCTTCCTTTGCCTTCTGTGGGGCGAAGTAATGCAGAATCCACTCATAGGCATCCCCAAGTATATCAGGGGATACATGATGGAGGGGTTTTGCGCTGAAGATCTCAACAAGCTGTCCCAGCATCTCTGTATTCTCCCTGCTTGATGTGAACTGAAGGAAATCGATATTCTCAAAGACATCTCTAAGCTCTGGATTTCTCTCAGCAATCGCTTTCATCGCTTTAGAGAAGTTTTCTGATAATTTAGATGGATACTTTCTGATCTTCTCCCACAGAAACTCCTCAGGAAGGTCAAAATCGTGATAGATTGAGCTTTTTGCTTCTTCTCTTGCCTCCTCCTCACTGAATCCATCCTCAAGAGCCTCTTTATAAGCTCTTTCATACTCAATCTCCCACTTATCGCTGATCCTCTTGTAGAAGAGAAGGACAAGGATGAAGGTGTAGTCAACCCTGTGCGTATAAGATCTGCTGCCCTCTTCAAGAGAACCTCGATCTCGCCCCTTGTTAGCCTGTTATTCTTGAGAGAAATAGTTTCAGATATAATTTCTTCCTTGCTTTTAAGCCTGTAAAGTCTTTTTCTTGCATCCTCTGGATCAAGCTCTACCTGTAGCCAATCATTTTTTCTAAGCTCAGAAAGAATTACACCAACCTGATCCCTGCTATCTTTTTCTTCTCCTCTAAAACCTTTGCAGCATCCTCCATTCTGAAGTTTGAATCAGCAAAAGCATCCCATAGTATTGAATATCTGCTCTCAAGCCACTTTGGGAGCTTGGCTTCAGTATGGTTTATAAAGGGACTCAGTTATACCAGTATTTAAAGTTTTTCTAATTTTTGATAAGCTTTTTTGTTTTCACTTATGTTTTTCGGTAGTGTGAAAGAGCTCACTCAATCTGAACCCCCATGATGTACAGCTCTACAAGATGCCTTTGATAAAGACTTCACCAAACTGGTCTGCTGAAGGCAGTTCTCCTCTACCACATACTTATCCGATTGAAGTATGAGTACGCGGATCCGACAAAAATTTCATTCAGCAACGGATGTTTATAGCCCCGCAAAACCCTTATAAACGATTTCGTCTCGGGATAATCACTTTCATAAAACGAAATTGCCAGTAAGGAATCGAATAAACTCTGGTTCTCATCGACAAAATTCACAATAGAATGAACTGGCTGATGTGTAACTGAAATTACAAGATGTGAGTCATCATCAAAAGTCTTTTTAAAATCGCTTCGAATTAGCCATGTTGATATATAAATATACAGTGGCATGTCGTCCTGTGATTTGATCTTCAACATTCTCTCATCCACATGATCGACCTCAACGCCAGGTTTTTTTTGTTGTAGTTCCTCTATTTTTTTCGATACAGCATTTCTCAGATCAGCCGTTCTTTTTTCTTTTTCGCTGTTAATAACATCACTTAATTCATCTATCACAGCAGGTGAAATGGCGATATAATTTTCATGCTCTTCTATGATGCCAGGGTAGGGCTCAAATTTTCGCGGTCTCTTTTGCTCTTCAGTGATCTCATATACGCCCCGAACTCCTCGTTTATCTGTACTGTTCAGTACTTCATCGATCACCCTCAGCTGTTCGTATTTACCATACTCAAACAGCTTAGTAACATAATCCTTCACAGATAGATCATTTTTAGAATGTTCATCGAACATTATTCATTCCTCTCGATCATACGTTCTATAAATGGAAGGATTCTCTTCCAATTGAATCCTATTCTATTAATCTTTTATATAAATTTTTGGTATGACCATCTGGAGGCGAACGACAAGATTCAGGAGTAAGTAAAGTAAAACAGTGCTCGATGATCGTCAATCTTTGCATCCTTCAATATACTCAGCTATAGCACGTGCCGCCCTGACTCCCGCACCCATCGCAAGTATCACGGTGGCAGCACCGGTTGTAGCATCTCCTCCTGCAAATACACCCTTTATCGATGTTCTGCCACTCTCATCTGCGATGATATTTCTGATCTTCCCAGTTTCAAGCCCCTGAGTTGTGGTTGGTATCAGAGGATTTGGGCGCTGTCCGATCGCAACGATCACGGTATCAGCCTCGATCGTAAACTCAGATCCTGCAACAGGAACAGGACGCTGTCTCCCAGAATCATCCACCTCGCCAGGCTCCATCCTGATACACTCAACCGCTCTAACACACCCCTCATCATCGCCGATGTACTTTGTAGGGGTTGTGAGAAACTTAAACTCCACTCCTTCCTCTTCAGCATTCTCAATCTCCTCACGCCTTGCTGGCATCTCCTCACGGCGTCTCCTGTAGAGTATGATCGACTCCTCTGCACCGAGTCTGAGGGCAACACGGGCCGAGTCCATCGCCACATTCCCACCACCGATTGTAACAACCCTTTTCCCAATATTGATCGGCGTATCGGTCTCAGGGAAACGGTATGCCTCCATCAGGTTCACACGTGTCAGAAACTCGTTTGCAGAATAGACACCGTTCAGGTTTTCTCCTTCAATTCCCATCAAGACAGGCGCACCTGCACCACTTCCGATAAAAACCGCATCAAAGTCAGATAAAAGTTCATCAATCGTCAACGTTCTCCCGATCAGAACATCCTGCCTGAACTCGACACCCATATCTTTAAGCTGTCTTATCTCCCGATCGATGATCTCTTCTGGGAGTCTGAAGTTTGGAATCCCGTATCTGAGAACCCCACCAGGTGCATGAAGGGCTTCAAAGATGGTTGCATGGTAACCCCTCCGTGCAAGCTCACCTGCTGCTGCAAGCGAGGCAGGACCCGATCCAACGAGGGCAACCTTTCCCTTTCCTTTCATATCTGATCCAGCAGTATAAGGAGTGATACCATGTTCTGCTGCATAGTCCGCGAGAAAACGCTCTAACGCCCCGATTGATACAGGTCTTCTCCGCTTTTGGGTGAGGTTGAACTGTTCTAAAAATGCTTCAACCCTTGCTCTCCCCTTCGCTGTCATAAACTTCGAGCAACCTCTTGCGAGTGAACAGACCCCTTCACACTGCACCTCATGCGGACAGACCCTGCCACATACAGCAGGAAGCGAGTTCTTCTCCCAGATGATTCTTATCCCGTCTTCAAACCTTCCATCCCTGATAGCACGGATAAATCGCGGTATATCCACCCCAACAGGACAACCCCTGACACACCACGGACGCTGGCATTCAAGGCATCGTTTTGCCTCAAGAACTGCCTCTGTTTCGTCAAGCCCGAGTGCAACCTCCTCGAAATTTTTGATACGCCTACTCACATCCTGTTTCTTCAAAGCACGTACACCTCCCAGCTCGCATGACCATGAGTGATGCCGCTTCCTCTTTGAGATACCTGCGGTTTCGCTGAAGCAGTTCATCAAAGTCAACAAATTCACCATCAAACTCAGGACCATCGACACACGCAAACCTGACCTTTTTGCCAACAGTCACCCTGCATGAGCCACACATCCCGGTTCCATCAACCATGATCGGATTCAAGCTCACAACGGTTCTGACTCCATGCGCGCTTCCAACACCTGTAACCGCTCTCATCATCACAACAGGACCTATCGCGATAATTAAATCAACCCGATTTTCAGCGAGCACTTCATCAAGCACGTCTGTAACAAAACCCTTTCGTCCAAGCGTCCCATCATCTGTTGCGATATGGAGTTCATCCGATAGTTCTTTCATCTCGTTATGTAGAATCAGAAGGTCTTTATTCCTCGCCCCAATTATCGATATGACCCTGTTTCCCACGCTTTTAAGCGCTTTCACCCTGTAAAGGATCGGTGCAATCCCAACCCCGCCACCAACACAGACAACCGTCCCAAAGTTCTTAAGCTCAGCAGGCATACCCAGTGGCCCAACCAGATTCAGGATTGATTCCCCCTCCTCCATCCTGCCAAGCTCGATCGTTGTCTTTCCAATCTCCTGAAATATGATCGTGATAAGACCCTTCTTGGGATCGCTGCCTGAGATCGTGAGCGGTATCCGTTCACCTCCCTCCTTTAGCCTGATAATCACGAACTGCCCTGATATCGCTTTTCTTGCAACAAGTGGCGCTTCAACCTCGATTCTTACAATATCAGGTGCAAGCCGTTTTTTCTCAACTATTCTGTAGATATAATCCCTCCCATTCTTCCTGAAGTCCCATGACGCTTCTTGCAATGAGACGTGCAACCTTGATCGGCTCTGCTATTTTTCCATGATGCGTGAAGCGATTTAAGACAACTGTGGCATCCTCTTCGCTGATTCCAGCGGTTCTGACCCAGATTGTAAATCCATTCTTCAGTTTGACCTCACACCTCTCTCCAAGCCCTCTGTAACGCCGTATCCGTTCATCAAAATCCACAGAATCGCCAAAATACTCCCTGATGTAGCGTTCAAGTCCTTCTGATTCCTCATACGTGACAGAGATGATTGGAACTCTCAGGTGGTCATACAATTTATCAATCTCGATGATATTAAACCAGCTTACAACAGCTCCATTCAGGAGAATGATGTTAATATCCTCGCGAGAGAGCTTTTTAAAGATCCTGAGAACCGCATCTGTTGCATCAAGTCCTCCAACACTGGCAGAATCAACTGCAACCCCGTCTATCTCAGAATCAGCCCGCATCACGATCCCTGCGAGTATCGACCGCTCCCCCCTTCTTTTGAAGCTCTCAGCAATCCCAAGCACCCGCAATCCATGCTTATACAGATTCAATCTCATCCCTTCGCTCGTCAAAGACCTGTATAAGTCCTGAGATCTCGCGTTCTCCGATTATGAGTGGTGGTACAAACCTGAGAACCGTCTCTGCTGTGCAGTTTATAAGAACTCCACTCTCTCTGAATATATCAACGATTCCTGCACCCGCTTTCTCAAGCTCCATTCCGATCATGAGCCCCCTTCCCCTGATCTCCCTTACGATCGAAAGGTCGAGGCTGCGGAGTTTGTGAAGCAGGATTTCACCCATCTTTGCTGAATTTCTGACGAGATCCTCTGATTCTATGGCTTCGATCGTGGCGATTGCTGCCGAACAGATGAGTGGCCCACCACCAAAGGTTGATGCGTGTTCACCTGGTGCAAACTCAACCCCCTCGCTTGATAGAACCGCCCCCATTGGCAATCCCCCTGCAATCGCCTTTCCAAGCGTCATAATATCTGGCAGAACATCTGCGTGATCCTTCCCAAACCATCTGCCCGTCCTCCCAAAACCAGTCTGAACTTCATCGAATATGAGTAGCACCTCCTTCTCATCGCAGATCTCTCTTACACCTTTAAGATAGTCATCATCAGGGATGTTGACCCCGCTCTCACCCTGTACTGGCTCAAGAATAACCGCAGCAGTCTCATCATCGATCCTCTCTGCTAACGCATCTACATCGTTGTAGGGAATAAACTCAACGCCCGGCATGAGCGGCATGAAAGGTGCCTGGTACTTAGGGCTGTCTGTCAGACTGAGTGAGCCAGCGGTTCTACCATGAAAGCTTCCACGAGCCGCGATGATCTTTGATTTTCCTGTATACCGCTTTGCGAGCTTTATCGCACCCTCAACCGCTTCCGCGCCAGAGTTACAGAAGAACGCCTTTCTCATCCCTGCAATCTCACATAGACGCCTGGCGAGCACAACCTGGGGTTCTGTGAAGTAGAGGTTAGATGTATGAATCAAAAGCTCTGCCTGTCTCTTTATCGCATCAACGACTTTTGGGTGGCAGTGTCCGACGTTGTTGACCGCAATCCCTGCAACAAAGTCGAGGTACTTTCTACCCTCAGTATCCCATACATAGGCGCCATTCCCCTTCACGAGCACGATGGGTTGTCTCGTGTATGTTGGCTGGATCCATACTGCTTCCTGCTCGATGATATCTAACTTTTTCATGCTTCTCGATCGATAGGGGGTTTAAGATTCATCTTGGCGACCGCATCCGTGACATCTGCTGGCCAAACAAATATTCTGTTGTAAGGCGAGACTTTATAATATTCCTGTGGATAGAATATCTCACCGCTTGTCATATCCACACAGAATCGGCTTATCCATCCAGACCTTTCCCTTGAGGATACATTCCTGTTAGCCACGATTTTCTTTGTGATATTATAGAGTTTTACAGCCATCCTGAACTCATAACCTGTGAGCATCAATTCGTTCTCCCATGCACCTCGCCTGTTCTCACATGCTGCTTTTGCACCCTCCTGCAGCATCACAAGGTCGGCGTGCTTCGGTAAACTGGGGTAGATCAAAAAACTTGCTGCCCACCCTGATTCAACCATTAAGTAGTTGAACGTCGCCCGTTCATGCCTTGAGAGTTTTGCAAGCTCATCTGATGTGTAAGACGGTGCCATGTATGCAAGGAGCCTCCCATACTGGTCAAAGGGTTCATCCGCTGTCTGAATATATACCGATCGCCTTCTACCGCTCTCTTTTCTCAACAGTCTATCGAGGAGTGCTTCAAAGTATGCTCTTGCCTGCTCACCCTGCTCTTTCTGGAGCGTGCCTGCTTCGCCAGTTTCAAGCCTGGGAATCAGGTATTCTCCGAGTGCTTCATCTACAGGCGCAATACCCTCTCTGATCCAGCCTGCAAGTTCTTTGAGCTTTGCATCAAACTTAACGGGGGAACTGTTACCCGGATAATGTACCTCCGGGGTGTCGATACCAAGCATCCTGATCGAGGTTGAGATATAGGGTGTATCCCCGTCAGTTGCCCTGATATACTTCTTCCTTCCGAGTGAGTCAAGCTCAAACCCCTTTGGGTCCCAGAATATCTTAACGTCTGACATCTTCTTCTCATCTCTCCTGAGATTAAATATAGGTTATCTCGATGTAGGTGAGGTCGTGGTAAGTGTAGTCAGGGGAAGCAAGAGTGTATGTATTATAACCAAAAAGTTTAACGCTGAGGTTGTTTAGGTCATCTGTGGTTCTTATATACTCGCCACAGGTAAGCGAAGGGTACGTAAGAGGGTAAGTAAGTGGGATATAATCACTCTCGGATGTGCTGTTGTAGATCTTGACCTCACAGGTTATATTTCCGTCTGACTTTGCATATTTGTTCACAAGCGTTGCATTAATGATTCTGGCATTCTGGGGTATGGGTGAGTCAAAGTAAAAAGAAAAGTATACATTTGGATTGGGGAACGGAGGGGTATTACGCCATGTTTGTTTGTTTCGATATGTCTTGCCATCATCGTACCTGAACATGGTTACTTCTCCCAGATCAAGCCAGTACCCAGTACTCGTATTATCCAGAATAGCTTTTGGGTACAACCGCACCGACTTTGCCGTGCTCTCATTGCTGATCCTTATCAGCCCTGCGTACAGCCCGCTTGCTGTTGCATTCTCCGGATATCTGATCTCCTTTATCCCTGTTCTATTGATGAATATCGTGTTTCCTGAGACGTTGGTGTTGGGGATGTCATCAAGAAGTCGTTTCCATACATCAGGATAACTGGTTGTGAGTGTGATATTGACATCTCCCGGAGGGTTAATTATTATCGGAAGTGCTTCGGTGGCAGGATTCAGGTTGACCTCTCTTACTTCAGATCCTGAGATCGATGTGAGATTCTCGCCCGTCAGTATAACCGGTATCGTGATCCTGCCCTCCCGAATTATCGATTGGTCATCTGTTGTTACATTTGCATTACTGTAGGATCTTATAACCGTGCCATACTCATATACAAGTGTAGGCGTATCTGCATAGAGGTGGTTTGGTTCAAACGAAAGGGTTGCGGTCTGAATTGCGATCTTCTTGCCACCATAGCTGATATTCACCCAGGAATTATTTACGATCGTGAGCGTACCTGAGCTATGGCTCTGTGGGTTTCTCAACAAGACCCGTGTTGGATATCGCGTTCCCATGTGGATCGATGCCGATTTTGGGAGGTTATAAATCACTGAATCCTCTACAGCAACCTTAAAATTTGAGAAATCATTATAAAGCGTGTCCATGTGGCCGTATTCAACCTCTCGATTCCATACTGGCACACTATGAACCTGTAGCATCGCTATAAAGCTGACAAAGATCGCAAGCAAGAGCAGTGCTCCGACAAGGCTTGAAACCGCATCTTCTCCATGCAACTTCTTCATCGTATATCTTTATAGATGATCGGATAGAAAAAGGATTTGGTGTCGTGATGGAAAATATCGATGGAATCAGGAATCTGCTTGAGAAACTCTCAAATGCACGGGGAATCTCAGGCTTTGAGCGAGATATTCAGAAGATTGTAAAGGCAGAGGTTGAGCCGTTCGTGGACGAGGTTATAATTGATGGGATCGGAAATCTCATCGCATCCCGAGACGGAAACGGTCCAAAGGTTATGCTTGCAGCCCACATGGATGAGATCGGGCTTATGACGAAGTTTATAGATGAGAACGGTTACATCAGGTTCGTAAAGGTGGGGGGCTGGTTTGATCAGATCCTTCTTGGACAGCGGATTGTAATACATGGGAGCAAAGGACCTGTTTACGGTGTTATTGGCTCAAAACCACCGCATTTGATGGATCCAGAGGAGCGAAAGAAACCTGTAAAAGCTGAAGATATGTTCATCGATATTGGGTGTACGAGTAAAGAGGAGGTTGAATCACTCGGAATCACTGAAGGACTTCCTGTTACACCTGATCGCAGCCTCAGAAAGCTTGCAAATGATTGTGTGACATCGAAGGCATTTGATAACAGGGCAGGGCTTGCTATGGTGATCGAAGCACTCAAACGGATAAAGCAGGATGTTACCGTCACGGTTGTTGGCACAGTCCAGGAGGAAGTTGGGCTTAAGGGTGCAAGAACCTCGGCGTACAGGGTGAAGCCCGATCTCGCGATTGCAACCGATGTCTGTATCAGCGGTGATCATCCTGGGTGTGAGAAGACGTACTCAACCGTGAAGATGGGAAAAGGTCCTGCGATCACGGTTCTTGATGCGGGTGGCAGGGGGATCATCACGCCAGAACCGGTACTCAGGTGGCTAAAAGAGACGGCAGAGAAGCATGAGATACCTTACCAGGTGGATGTATCTGATGGTGGTACAACTGATGCTACAGCGATATCCCTGACAAGAGATGGGGTACCTTCAAGCGTGATAAGCGTGCCAGCGCGATACATTCACTCACCCGTTGAGGTTGTGAGTCTCGGTGATATTGATAAAGGGGCGGAGCTTATTGCAAGGTCAGTTGAGTCCGCAGGAGCGTATTTTTAAATGGAAGAAACTGTGATCAGAGATCTGATACGAAGGTACGCACTTCAGAACGCGGTTAAGTACGGGCAAACACCGCAGAAGGGTGCTGTGATGGGTAAGGTGATGGGAGAGCATCCTGAACTTCGATCAGAGGCAAAGAAGATCACAGAAATTGTTGATGAGGTGCTCGCCCAGGTTGATGAACTTGGCAGAGATCGATGGCGACCTGAACTCGAAAGAATTGCTCCAGAACTTATCGATGAGATCTTTGAGCCAAAAGAACCCAGAAAAGGTCTGCCTGAACTTGAAGGGGCGGAAAACGGTGTTATCATGCGGTTTGCCCCTAACCCAAACGGCACACCCACGCTTGGAAATGCACGTGGAATTGTTGTGAATGCTGCCTATGTTAAAAAGTATGGTGGAAAGCTCATAATACGCTTTGATGATACCGATCCGTCCACGAAGAAACCGATGATCGAGGCGTATGATTGGTATCTGGAGGATATTTCCTGGCTTGGGGTTCATCCAGATGAGATCATAATTGCATCTGATCGGATCGAGATGTATTATGAATATGCAACCGAACTTATCGAGCTTGGCAAGGCGTATGTCTGTCTCTGTCCACAGAAAGCGTTCAAAGAACTTAAGGATGCAAAGAAGCCATGCCCTGATCGAGATACATCAGTTGAAACAAATCTTGAAAGATGGCAGCGGATGCTTGATGGCGAGTACGAGGATAAAGCCGCGGTTTTGAGGATAAAGACTGATATCAGACATAAAGACCCTGCGATCAGAGACTGGGTTGCATTCAGGATCACAAGGGCAGCGCATCCAAGGGTTGGAACTCGATACATCGTCTGGCCCATGCTCGACTTTGAGTCAGCGATCGAGGATCACGTGCTTGGGATCACACACATCATTCGGGGAAAGGACCTGATCGATAGTGAGCGGAGACAGCGCTATATCTATGATTATCTTGGATGGGAATATCCTGTGACGATCCACTGGGGCAGAATCAGGATCCATGAGTTTGGGCGGTTCTCGACAAGCGAGATTGGAAGAGGTATCAAAGAGGGGAGATACACGGGCTGGGATGATCCAAGACTTCCAACGCTCAGGGCGTTGAGGCGCAGGGGCATTCAACCTCGGGCTATAGAAAAGGTCATGATAGAGATGGGGCTTGGTGAGAACGATGTTGCATTCAGCATGAAGAACCTCTACGGGGAGAACCGAAAACTGGTTGACCCGATCGCAGCACATGCCTTCTTTGTGCCTGACCCTGTTGTGGTAAAAGTGGAGGGGAAGGGTGATTTTTACATCCCGAGGGATGATCTCAACAAACTGAAAGAAGGGGATATACTCCGCCTGAAGAATCGTTTCAATATAAGGATTGAGAAGTTAGAACCAGTCACTGTATCTTACGCAGGAGATGACCTTGAGTTTGCAAAGAAAGAGAACGCTTCGATCATCCAGTCGGTTCCTCTTGATGACGCGGTTCCAGTCTCTGTTTTGATGCCAGATGGAGCGGTTATATCGGGAGTTGGAGAAAGTTCTATCAGGAATGAGGTTGGGAAAGTTGTACAGTTTGAGCGGTTTGGATTTGTGAGGATCGATTCGGTCAGCGAGAGTGAGATTGTGGCGTGTTTTGGGCATAAATAGGTCTTTTCTCTTGTGGAAAACGATTTTAAGAGAAGATGGTTTTGATCAGGAGTGTGATTTTTCCTGATGCATCCACTTGAATATGGTTGGACAGATTATACTTGTCATCATCGCCAGAATAACGATGGCCGATTCCAGTTTAGCATCGATCAAACCAAGCTCACACCCAACTGCTGCCACCGCTATTATCATCGAAAGCCTTGAAGAAAGGAGAATTCCTGCTGCGATGCTCTCTTTCAGTGTGTATTCTTTAAGAAGGATCAGAGATGGTATTACTTTCGCTATGATCGCGATTGCAAAGAGCACTGGAATCAGATATAGCCCTTCTCCGGCCCCGAGTGCTCCGAGGTTGAAGCCTATCCCGACATTTATGAAGAAGATCGGAATGAGAAACCCATAGCCTATCCCATATAACTTCTGCTCAAGAACAGTCCCTCCTCCAAATAAGCTGGACAGCATCACCCCTGCAAGAAAAGCCCCGAGTACCGCCTCAGCCCCGAGTGCCTCTGATAGGACGACGAAGATAAGCAGGAGGGCGAAAGCCGATCTAACACCGATCTCAGATGGATGGTCTGATTTAAAGAGCTTTGAAAGACGCTCTGGGAATTGCCAGATTAAATACCGCCCAAGATAGTACACTCCGAAGAATAAGATAAATAGGAGTGGGATGAAGACCTTTTTTCCTGCTATTTCCCCTCTGAGATCAAGGGTGTATGCTGTCACGAGCAGTATGACCGCGAAGTCTGCGATGAATGCAGTGATCGTGATCATCTGTCCGTATTCAGTTCGTACCATTCCGGTCTCACGCAGGGTTGAAGCGATAAGACCAACTGCAGAACAGGAGAGGATTATAGCTGGATAGATTCCATACCCAATTTGATCCATCATGACGATCGAGGTTGCAAAGGTAAGTATAAATATAGAAATCCCTATAACAACGGATTTCAGACCATGAAGCTCAATAGTAGAGAAATCGATCTCAAGACCAATTAAAAACATCAAAAAGACGAAACCAAACCTTGATAGAAAGGCTATACCTTCTTCTGCACCAGTAATAATCCCTAAAACGCTCCCGCCAATGATTATTCCACAGACAATCTCCCCGACAACGGCAGGGATACCTATCCGCTCAGATAAAATGGGAATGACGAATGCAAGAACTGCTATGGTAAATAGAGGTAGATATACACTCATAGCTTTGTACAAACGGTGAGAACAGAGCAACTTGCATCATTCACGATCTTTCTTATCATGCTGGATCGTATGAGTCCTGTACCTCTCCAGGGCATCACTATGAGATCATATTTTTCACTCTTGACCTCTTTCACAGCTTCTATCATCACATTACCCTCAACCTTCAGCTTTGTAATATTTACGTTCTCCACCGTTTTAAGTTCCTTTATTCGCCCCCAAAATTCAGGTGGAATCTCCTCTAAAAGCAGTAAAGAAAGATCCGCCCCGAAGAGATGAGCTATTTGAAGTGCAATGGTCAGGTTCTGTTCAGATGCTGGAGATGAATCAAGGAGCACCAGGATGTGTCTATAATAACTACAGCTTCTGGCAACAAGAACCGGGGATGTGACCGATCGCATAAGATTTAAGATAATATTTCTTGGGAAGATCCTGTCCAGAATCGTAATCTTCTCATCATCCACGATTATACAATCGGTATTGTGGATGTTATGCTTAAGCATATCTATAAGCTCCCCCTCATCGAGCAGAAACTCAAATGGCACATCCCATTTTTTTGCTTTCTTCTCCATCATCTTTTGCTCTGAACGATCATACGATACCACCTCAATCTTGGCCTTCTTTCTTGAGGCTGATGCGATAAGTAGCGCTTCTTTAAAAGCCTTTTCAGCGGTAGTTTTAGCGATATGTGGGACTAACAGCCTATCAAAAGGTCTTGAAACAGGCTCTTTCTCTTCACAACATAGTAAATCCCCAATAAAATTTGCAACCATTTTTGTGGGAAACATAACAGATTCAACATCCAGATCACGAAACTTTTCCTCATTCTCTGGATCCTCTACCCTCACGATGACCTTTGAAACTCCATACCGTTTTGCGATGGAGGCGGATCTATAGTTAACATCGTCATTCTCAGTGAGTGCGATAAAAGCATCAGCTCCGTCAATACCAACACTCTGAAGTAGTTTTTCATCAGTTCCATCCCCAGTTACAACCTTCACCCCCTGAATTTTTGAAGATTTTTTAGCCGCTTCTGGATCTGATTCAATGATGATTGAACCTGGAAGCTGCATTGCTAACTCTCTTCCAGTTCTTCCACCACCCACGATAATCCGTTTCTTCATCATCAATTTAATCAAATTTCCTCGTATTTAAGGGTTATCCAGATCAATCTCCCTCAAAAATCTCAGCAAGCCTCGCCATTTCATCGGGTCTACCGAGTACGATGACCAGATCTCCTTCAAGCAGCTGTACACTTCCACCAGGGTTTGAAATTCTTTCGTCCCCACGAATTATCGCAAGTACCGTGGCACCATACGTACTCCTCAGTTCAATCTCAGAGAGCGTCTTTTTGGCTACAGATGATCTTGCTTTAACTCTGAACGTACTTATCTCAAGATCTGTGAGGTGCCTCTCAATATCAGAGATCGATAGATGTTTTTTATTCAAGTTTCTAAGCATCTCGTAGTTTCCCTGCCTGACTTCGGCGATGTACTTCTCGACCTCAGTCCTTGGCACAAGATACTTGTAGAGCACCCTGGCAAAGATCTCCATAGATGCCTCAAACTCTTCTGGAATGACCTCATCTGCACCAAGCTCAGCTAAATGATCCATCTCCTGCAGGTAGTGGGTTCTGACGATTATATGAATCTTAGGGCTGAGTTTTCTTGCAAGCTCTGTTATCCTGCGGGTAGCGATCGGGTCTGAAGTTGCGATAACAACGATCCTCGCATCCACAATCCCTGCTTCTTTCAGTACATTTGGCCGGGTTGCATCTCCATAAAAAATCGGTTCACCCTTCTCCCTCTCAACTCTTACAGTCTCTGGATTTGTCTCGATTATAACATAAGGAATACCTACATCAGATGCAACCTTTGCGAGATATCTCCCAGTGTTCCCAAACCCGATGATGACGAGATGATCTTTAATACGCTCTTTCTTATCAAGACGTGCAAATTCTCCACCTGTGATCATTCGTTCAGAGATGGGTAAGTGCGAGGCAAAAGTTGCGATATGGGGTGCGATTACCATCATGAAAGGTGTCAACCCCATCGTTATTATAGAACTTGCAAGAAGGAGCTGATACTCGTTCTGGTTGATTAGACCATACAGGAATCCAGTATGGGAGAGGATGAAAGAGAACTCTCCCACCTGACTGAGTGCAAATCCCGTGAGTATTGCAGTTCTCATCGGGAGGCCCATTACAACCGTTGAGAAACCAGCAAGCATCGATTTTGCCACCAAAATCCCGAGAGTTATAACAATAACGAGTGCCAGTTTATCCAGTATAAAACCAAGATCAAGAAGCATCCCGATTGAGACGAAGAAGAGACTTGTAAAGAGATCTTTGAAGGGATCTATCTTCTCAAGCGCCTCATGACTGTACTCAGACTCAGATATGATGAGCCCTGCCAGAAACGCACCCAGCGCAAGCGACAGTCCCACACTGGAGGTGAGGTATGCGATCGCAAGGCATATTGAAACCACCGTGAGGATGAAGAGTTCTTTGCTCCGCGTCTTTGCTACCTGATGGAGTAGATAGGGTACAAACCATCTTGCCGATATGAAGACTAAAATAATTATTCCAATCCCTTCAATGATAACAAGAAGGGGAGACTGAGAGAGTGTGTCTGAGCTGCCAGCAAGCACAGGGACAAGCAGCATCATTGGGACGATGATAAAGTCCTGAAACAAGAGGATGCCCAGAGTTGTCTGCCCATGCGGGCTATCAATCTCTCCCCTGTCCTGGAGGAGCTTTATCACGGTGGCTGTACTACTCAATGCTATGACAAAACCCGTGAAGAGGGATTTGGTGATAGATAACCCGAATATCTCTGCGATTAGAGTTACATACCCTATCGTCAGTAAGACCTGGAGTGATCCACCTATGAAGAATAATCGTTTGATTCTGGATAATTTTTTCAGTGAAAACTCAATCCCGATCGTAAATAGCAATAAAACTATACCGATCTCTGCCATGATGTCGACCTCCTCAACGATCTCAATCATGCTCAATCCATTCGGTCCTGCCAGTACACCTGTTAAAAGAAAACCGACGATCGGTGGAAGCCGCATCCTGTGGAAAACGAAGATTACCGCGATTGAGAGGGCAAAAATGATAAATATATCTTTTATAAGTATATTTATCTCCACTTAAACTATCCTCCGCTCCCAAAAAGCTTTTTAAACTGCTCGATCTGTTCCTCATACCCTATAACTGCAACGATGTCCCCTTCCTGTATCTCTGTCGCTGCTGTTATCTCTGCGATCACCTCTTCTCCCCGCTTTATCCCGATCACCGTGCATCCTGTTTTGCGGCGCACATCAAGATCTGCCAGGTTATGTCCGATCATCGGTGAACCCTTGCAGACCTCGTATTTAAATATCTCAATCCCCTCGCACAGTCTCACCACATCTTCAAGCTCATGCGTGGTTGTAACAAGTTTTGCAAGCAGCTCTCCTGCCATAATTGGCAGTGCTGCCACAAAGTCTGCGCCTGCACGGTATATCCTCTCTATCGCTTCAACCGTATTTGCACGTGCGATTATTACTGCATGTGGGTTCATATTTTTCACAAGAAGGGTTGTAAAGACGACGTCTGTATCGTTATTGAGTAGTATCATCACCATCCGTGCATCTTTTATGCCTGCACGCTCCAGCGTATCCTCCTCAACTCCATTGCCAACAACGTACGGTAACTCCAGCTTCTTTAGCTGATCCTCGTGCCTGTCCACAACAACAAGCTCTGTCTTACCCTGTAAGACTTCCACGACAGCTCTGCCCACATCACCGTAACCGATCACAACATAGTGATCTTTCATCATCGCCGTAAACCCCCTGTTGTAAGTGCCCTGAGCCGTGATAGCTGTTCCATCGTACCGCTGCACAGGAGAACTGTGTTCTCTTTTATCACCTTATCTGCAGAGGGGCCGAGTAGGAGTTCGCCATTTTCCCATATCCCGATAACATGTGCACCGGTCTTATGGAGGTGTTCGGCTTCTCCCAAGGTTTGTCCGATAAGGACGCTCTGAGGAAAGATCGGAAGCTCAACAACCCTCAGGTTCTTGAAGAACTCCACGGACTCAAGCACCTTATTGACAAGCGGCCCCGTGGCTCGCATACCAAGCTGCACTCCGTAGATCTGCTTCGGTGATATAACTCGATCTGCACCTGCATATTTAAGATACTTTAAGTTCTTAATATCTTCAACAATCGCGATTACTTCAATATTGGTTATGGAAGAGGCGAGGAGTACGATCGTTGCATTCGTTTCATCATCCATATTTGCGATTAGCTTTGCAGCGTTATCGATCCGCGCATTGATGAGCACTTCACGCTCTGTGGGATCACCGATGATACAGGGTATCCCATGCTCCACGAGATATGTGACGTGCTCACGATCAGGATCCACCACGAGGAATGGACTTTTCACGGACTGGAGTTCACGTATGAGCGATGTGACAAGAGGATTATAACCGCAGATGATGACATGTTCCTCCAGCCGAGATTCTGCGACAGTTGGCAACTCAGTAAAGTGCTCTTTCAATCGTCGTTCGATTGTTGGACTTATAACCAGTGGAAAAAGCAATCCAAAGAAGAAAAAAATTCCTGTAAGTTGAACGATGATCGAGAATACACGAAGAATATCTGTTGTGATCTCAATATCTCCATAGCCAACGGTTGTCATCGTCTGGATTACCCAGTAGACCGCGGTAGTAAAACTGACCTCCCTCCTCTCGAATAATATCATCAATCCAAAGAATATTGCTGCATACGAGAATATAAAGTCGATAAATGCAATCAAGTAGAACAGGGTGGCTTTAATCAGTTTATTGATCAACAACCCCCCTCTTCTCAATACTTTTTATCAGAAGTGTGAAGATACGATTCACCGGTGTATCGATACCCAATTTCGTTCCCATCTCAACGATCATTCCGTTTATCGCATCTATCTCAGTACGTTTTCCCTTTGATACATCCTGGAGCATTGAAGAGCGATTCGCCGCGGTCTTTCTTGCAACGTCCTCGATATATCCAATCAAATCATCCTCAAGCTCGATCTTTGCACCTCTTGCGACTCTGATCGCCTCTAATCCTGCATCCTGCATGAGCAAATTAAGTTCTGGTATCTCAAGAAGTTTGCCATTGTTGACTCCGACGATTGCTGTGAGGGCGTTAATCCCAACATTCACGACGAGCTTCTCCCAGATCTTATGCTTTATCGAGTCTGTAACTTCTGTTTTAATCCCGGCGTTATTCAGGATCCGTGAAATATCCTTCACTCGCTGTGTTATCGAGCCATCAAGCTCCCCAATCACGGTATCGCCGATGCCTGTATGTTTGACGTGTCCTGGCTCAATGAAGAGTGCACCATGCGATGTGATTCCACCGATGACATGTTCTGATCCCACAACTTCTGCGATCTTTTCTTCATTCCCAAGGCCGTTCTGGAGGCTTAAGATTGTTGTATCCTCTTTTATTATGAGTTTTGATGCCGTTGTTTCAGTGTCGTAGGATTTCACGGTAAAAAGAATGAGATCCGCCTCTTCTGGCTGCGTTGAAGCCTTTATATTAATTATGGCATCTGTAAGACCACTTATCCTCAGTCCTCTCGCGTTTATTGCATCAACGTGCTTTTTTCTTCCCACAAGCACAACCTCTTCCCCCGAGGATGCAAGAAGCCCCCCAAATAGACTTCCAAGTGCGCCTGCACCGATAACAACGATCTTCATCTAACACTAAATCTATCCTACCTAACTTATATATGCACCGCAATATTTTATAGTATAGTGGAGAGGAGGTAACATATGAGCATCGACGATAAGAAAAGACCAAAGGTCAAGGATTATATGACTACAGATGTAGTCGCGGTGCGTCCAGACCAGGGGGTAGACGAGGTTGTCGAGTTGATGCGGGCGGGTGAACACGATGGTTTTCCGGTTCTCGATGATGGGAATCTTGTTGGATACGTCTCATCGTATGACCTTATCATGAATGATTCAAACGATCTCGTGGCAGATGTGATGTCCAGAAGCCTGCTTGTTGCACATCCTTCGATGGATCTTGACGATGCCGCAAGAGTTTTATTCAGATCAGGCATGTCAAAACTTCCTGTGATTGATGATAATGAGAGGCTTGTCGGGATCATAACGAATACAGATGTCATACGATCACAAATTGAGCGTGCCCATCCCGATAAAGTTTCAAAAATCAAGAAAATGATCGAGTCGCTCCATGATGTACATCTCACGGTCAAACGTGGATATGTGAATGTTGAGGATATTACACCAACCCAATCGAAGATTTATGGAGATGAACTTGAAGGGCGTATTTATGAGCTTAAAAAGGGGCTTAATGAGCCAATTATTGTTATAAAAAAGCCGAATAAAGTTGTTTTAGTCGACGGACATCATAGAGCGGTTGCAGCAACGCAGCTCGGGATCAAAGAACTGGATGCCTATATAATCAATATGGACGAAGATATAAAACTGGGGCTTGAGGCAACTGCGGAAAAAGAAGGGGTGAAGACGCTAAAAGATATTACCATCCTCGACTATGCAAAACATCCACTGATCGAGGTTACAGAGCGTCTCATGCGAAAAGATGCAGATCACGTGTCAGAGTAGATTGCGAACTCTTTAAGCACGTCTGCCCTATTTACAATCCCCTTTGGAACACCATTCTCTGTGACAAGCACCGAACCGACATTGTACTTATCGACCATCAGCGCTGCATCATAGACCGATTCTTCGCTCTCGATCGAGACAACCTCTTTTTTTGCAAGCTCCTTCACACGTGTGTGTAGCTTCCCTGATGCAAGCGCTTTTCCAATGTCTTTGAATGATATAATACCTTTTATGGTATCCCTCTCCATGACAAGCGCACGCTGAACATTATTCTCGACGAGCAATCGCGACGCCTCCTGAATGGATGCGTTGGACGGGATGAACACAAGTTTTGATGAGATATATTCTCCAATCGGCATCATCGGTAGAGTTATCATCTTTTTAATCTCGATTAAAAGCGTATTCTCCGAATCGTCTCTCCCGATGACGGTACCCACCAGTATGAGTTTGTTGACAGGTGTTGGTCCAACCTCTATCGCATCTCCCTCTACAAACTCACGAATATTACCTATCATCCTGAGGGTAGCATTACATGCGGCAGGATTTCGCAGTGTCTTCAGGCTCATCTCCTCGACGGTGACACCTTCTACGACCTCACCGTTTCGCTTAACAGGAATATGAACCTTCCCTTCTGATGTATCAACTGAGAGGATTTCATAAGCCATTCCAGTGGCCTTATACCCACCTTTTGGTCCGGGCATTCCCTCAACAAGCCCCAGAACCTTGAGTGATTGCATCTGGTTTCGTATTGTACCTGGATTTCGGTCTATCAGCTGTGCGATCTCTTCGCCTTTGACAGCGCTTCCTTTCTTATGGTATATCCCAATGAGGGCCGTCAGAACCTCTTTCTGTATCGGTGTAAGTTCCATTGCCAGTCACCATTCACCACTAATAATAAATATAGAATAACCTTTCCCTATGTAATATATAAAAATATCGTTCAAATATTATAAACCTGCTTTACATTCTGAAGCGAGAACGCTGCGACCTCTTCCATCTCAATCCCCTTTACCCTTGCAATCTCGCGCGCTGCTTCGATGACATATGCCGGCTCATTTCTCTTGCCCCTAAAAGGTGACAGAAACGGGCTGTCCGTCTCAATCAGGAGATTTTCAAGTGGAACACGCTCAACAACTTTTCTGTGATCTTCGGAGTAGCATATAACCGTTGCAAGTGAAATATAAAAGTTTTTCTGAACAACTTTTTCCATCAGGGATGCAGTACCACCATAGCAGTGAAATATGACCCTGTCAAGGTCTCTAACAAGTTCGAAGCATACATCTTCTGCATCTCTTGAGTGGAGGATGAGCGGCATATCAAGTCGTCTTGCAAGCTCAATCGTCTGCAGGAAGACCTCTTTCTGCCTGCTTTTTGGTACCTTATTTCTGTAGTAATCAAGTCCCACCTCTCCAATTCCAAGCGCATCGCCTGCCCGTTCTTCGATCAGATCTAATGTGCGATTTACATCAGTCTCAGCGATCATGTTAGGGTTCAGACCGAGCGTTGCCCTGATCATACCATAAGAGGATGCAAGCTCAAGTGTACTCAGGTTTGTTGCGTAATCCACACCTGAGTTTATGATGAGGCTGAGTCCTGCCTCCTCTGCCCGCCTTATGACAGCGTCTCGATCCTTATCAAAGCGCTTGAAGTCGAGATGACAGTGAGAATCTATGATATTCATTTAATTCCTCTTCTTTCTGAAAAACAACCGGTTTATACCAGAAACAAGCGCATCAACCGACGCAAGGACAATATCCTCACGCACACCACGAGCGGTCACAATTCTCCCTTTCTCATCCTCTACAGCGATCATCACATCAGCAAGCGCATCAGAACCACCGGTTATTGCGTCGATCCTGAGGTCCCTGAGCTTGACCGTCTCAAACTCGCTAAAAAGACTCTTAACAGCGTTCAGGGCGGCATCAACAGGACCAACGCCGATCTCAGCAACAGCACGCTCTTTGCCGCGAACTATGGCACGTACAACCGCAGTCGATGTCATACATGTTCCTGTCATGACGGATAGTTCCTTCAGCTTGAGCACCTGCTCCTGTTCACCAAGTTCGCCAAGAACAACCTCTGCTATCGTGTAAAGATCCGCATCTGTCACCATTTTTCCCTTTGAACCGACTTCTTTTACTCGATTAAGTATCTCTTCAAGTTGCTCTTGTGTAACCTCGATCCCGACATCATTAAGCTTCTCGGCGACTGCGTGTGCACCTGTGTGTTTGCCAACAACGATCCTTCGTTTGTGCCCCACCATCTCTGGGGTCATGATTCCCGGTTCAAACGTCGCGCTTGCCTTGAGGACACCATGTGCATGGATACCAGATTCGTGCGAGAATGCGTTCTCCCCCACGATCGGTGTATTTGGCAGGATGTGCATTCCTGTTAACCGCTCAAGGATCTTTGATGTCTCGTAGAGATACTCGGTTCGAATACCGGTCTTTGCACCGTATATCGAATGGAGACTCATCACAACCTCTGCAAGGTTGGCATTACCCGCCCGCTCGCCGAGACCGTTTATTGCAACCTGTACCTGGCGCGCCCCAGCTTCTACGGCCATCAGAGTGTTTGCAACAGCCAGTCCAAAGTCATTGTGGCAGTGAACATCCAGTGGTACCGTTATATTTTCCCGTATCTGGCTCATCAGATTGTACATCATGGATGGCACCAGCACTCCGACAGTATCAGGTACATTGATTGCATCAACACCCGCTTCCTCAACAAGCTTAAATATCCTGATGAGATAATCCAGATCTGTACGGCTTGCATCCATCGCAGAGAAGAGGCACTGAACGCCATGACTCTTCACATACTCCACAGACTCAACCGAGATCTCACAGACCTCGTCCCTGCTCTTCATGATCGTAGTTTCACGCTGTATATCAGAGGTTGAGACAAAAACGTGCACCATATCCACATCTGCATCGATGCATGCGTCTATATCTTCCCGTATAACCCGAGCAAGCCCGCATATCGTCGCATCAAAACCTTCTTTCGTGATTGTTTTAACTGCGGTCTGTTCGTCATGCGAGGATATTGGAAAGCCTGCTTCAATCACATCCACTCCGAGTTTGTCAAGCTGACGTGCTATCTCAACCTTTTCCTCGAGCGTAAATGCGATACCTGGCGTCTGTTCTCCATCACGCAGTGTTGTATCAAATATCCGCACTGATTCTCCACGAAGTACATCAGGATAATAGGTCATCGTCTCACTCTTACCATCAGGTTTTATAAATCTCACGTTCACAAAATGCCTTTATTCAGACGCCGAGGAAGGGATTTGAACCCTTGCGGGACGTAAGCCCCACTGGTTTTCAAGACCAGCGCCGTAGGCCGCTTGGCTACCTCGGCAAATCTTTACAGATCTCATAGAGCGGGCAGTGATTGATACAGGTACTCATCGGAAATTTATCTCCGATCTCATCTCGACATGCCTGAGCTTTCAATCTTTTTTGCTCATCTGACATTTCTACCATTGTGAACCTCCATGAAGTACTGCTATCACTTTGGAAGGACGCTCTTAAAAAACTTTCCGAGATCGACACAAAAGCCATATATCACAAAGTGTGATTCTTCTCAGGGTGAATCTCGTATGTATGATGTGGTCATTGTGGGGGCAGGTCCAGCAGGTTTAACTACCGCGATCTATGTATCACGTGGTGGTAAAAAGGCACTTGTGATCGGTGATAAATTTGATTCCCAGCTTGCAAAGTGTGGCAGGATCGAGAACTATCCAGGGTTTGAAGGAGAAGGGATGGAACTTGCCACCAAAATGGAAGAACAGGCTAAGAGATGGGGGACTGAGATCGTCACATCCCGTGTCCTCAAGCTTGAAAACGAAGGTGAGTTTTTCAGAGCAAAGACAGATAAAGAAGTCTATGAGGCAAGAGCACTTGTGATCGCCACAGGTGCACATCCTGGGAGACTTGGTATACCAGGCGAGGAGAAGCTTTTGCATCGTGGTGTATCTTACTGTGCAGTCTGTGACGGTGCGCTTTTCAGGGATCGGGTTGTAGTGGTTATAGGATATGGTAACGGAGCAGCCAAAGCAGCATACTATCTCTCAAATTTCAGCAATGTTAAGGTACTCTGTACAAAGAAACGACTTCGGGCAGAGGCGATATATCTCAGGGAACTTGAGGCGAGAGGGGTTGAGATTCTGACGGGAGTTGAGCCGATTGAGATATACGGAGATGAGTTTGTCGAAGGAATCTGTTACCGTTTTGAGGGAGAGTTGACCAGAGAGCGGGTTGACGGGATATTTGTTGAAGCAGGATCAGTTCCAAACAACGAGCTTGCATCTAATCTGGGGATTGAACTTGATGATAGAGGTTTCATAAAGGTTGATTCTGGCTGCAGAACGAGTGTAGAGCATGTATTCGCCTGTGGAGATATAACAGGTGGGGTAAGACAGGTTGCAAGCGCAGTGGGAGAGGGTGCTATTGTGGGTGTGAATCTTATATAATGTAGATCATAACAAGCATCAGGATCGCGATCACAAAGAGCACTATGAGTATCCTCTCTTCTCGCTGCATCAAAATTGGCGCTCTTGGAAAACCTTTAATTTTCTTTCCCTCCTGCAACAGGCAGGGTCGACCCACCATACGGTATCACAATGATCGAAGCATCCTTTCCATGTTTGGTCAGTGCATAATCAAGCGCCTCTGCCACAGATGCTGAAGGTCTCATAAACGCCTGCTTCACGTCCTCATCATCCATTGATGATACAAGCACAACCTCCCCACGTTCAAGAAATCTCGCGATACACGCTGCCTTATGCCCCCCGATCCTGAATTCGCACCCCAGTCGATCGAGCAGGTCGCGTGGAATATCCGCCTCTGCCAGCCATCGCTCAAATTCTGAGTTTGCAAAGCACTCCATACATTCGGCAAGAAGTATCAGCGTCCCACCATCTTTTACCGCATTTGAAGCATTTTCAAGTGCTTTATGCGCCTGATACAGGTTCAAATCCTTTGGATATCCCCCAGCCGAGGCTATCACGATATCTGATGGCTGCACAGGTGTTTTGTACATCCGATCAACAACCTCAATCCCTGCTCTGTGGGCTTCTACTGGGTCACCCGCAACAACCTTCACGATATTTTTTTTGCTGTTTAAAACAACATTCAGGATAAAATCAACCCCAAGCATCCGTCCTGCTTCCTCTATATCACGCCTGATCGGCCCATTGATATTACCGCCTCTGGCATCCTCCTGGAGCAACATACGATGATTCTCCTCGATCGTCCGCATCGATGAAACCCCTGGCAGGATCGACTTTAAGCCGCCTGTGTATCCCGCAAAGTAATGAACCTCGATCGAACCTGTGCATACCCTGAGATCCGCCTCCACAACCGGCCTGAAGATCTCAACAACCGTCCCTGAAGCTGTCCTGCCGATCTGGATGCAATCATTGACATCATGCTCGATACACCTGATCTTTTCAAAGATCTCATCACCAAGAATACGGCGTTTCTCCTCGTCTGTCTGGTTTCTATGCGATCCAAGTGCAAAAACAATGGTTATATCTTCTGTATCAAGCCCCCCTGCTACGAGTTCATCTATAAGCGGTGGAAGAAGTTTATGTGATGGCACGGGTCGTGTGATATCGCTCACGATAATAACTGCGTCTTTGCGGTTTACAGCAATTTCAGAAAGCTTTTTTGTCCCAATCGGATTTAGAAGTGCGTCTCTTATCGCACCCGCTTCATCAGGCACTTTCAGAACCTCATCTGGTAGCAGAATCGCCTGGAGGTTCTCATCAGGCACATCTATGTTATATGTCGTCTGCCCGTAATTCAGTGAGATATTCATCATTTTCGATAGCTCTTTATTCTTTAAATCTATAACCTCACTGATGGAGGCTGATATTCAACTGAAAGTTTCTGAGATACCGATTTACCTCACGTGCCCGAAGAAGCTTTATCTGCATTATCAGGGCATCCAGGTAGCCCCCGAGTCTGAGCAACTCCTTGATAACCTGTTCTACAAAGAACTATCCTATCAGATCAGCGAGATTGATGTGACTGAAGAGATGATCGAGCTTCTGCTTGATGATATCAGTGTGATCTACCGTGAACGAACTGGATCGATCGAGCCCGAAGTTTTTAACGCGTTCAGGGAGCGCATTATCTCATGCTCTGAGCGAATTATGGCAATTGCAGAACGTATCCGAAGCTTTTATGTGGATATGGTAGTTGATAGCATTGAAATCGGGCGTTTCCTCTCATCCAAGCGATTCTCTCTTTCAGGCTCGCCAGACAAGGTTCTTGAACATTCTGATGGCGTTACTACACCTGTTATCATTAAAACTGGGAGAATGCCAGAGAATGGGATATGGAAGGATGATCGAATGCGGGTTACAGCTTATGCGATCCTGCTTGAGGATGATACAGGCGATGTGATTGATACAGGATTTGTTGAATATATCAGGGAAGGAGAGGTTCGAGTGGTTAAAATCAGGGAGTCTGATCGAAGACATGTTCTTAAAGTGCTTAAGATGATGAGACGTATAAAGGGTGGTGTGATACCCGATAGACTCGACTCAGAGCTGTGTGAGACCTGTTTGTTGCAGGATAAATGTTTATCAGAGCGTTCGCTGCTATCGAGGTTCTTCTGATGGGTGCGTTTGAGAATGCGATATGCGAGAAAGAGGAGGGAGTTACCATCGAGGTTTACGTGACACCAGGTGCAAAGAAGCGTGAGATCGTGTACAATGAGTGGCGAAGTGCGTTTGAGGTGAAGATTGATGCAAGGGCGGAGCGTGGGATGGCAAATGATGCCATAATTCTCTTTCTTGCAGATGTCTTTGAGGTGGAGCGCTCTGGTATCAGGATCATCAGGGGTGCAAAGAGCAGGCGCAAAACGATAGAATTAAAAGGGATCAGAAAGGATGATATAAAAAGGAGATTAATAAAGTGATTCGTTGGCTGTGATACCATGAACAGGCAGGAGAGACTTTTACAGATCCATAAGCTGCTTGATGAGATCGATACGCGACTTGAAGATGGCGCTGTCCTCATCGTTGAAGGCAAGAAGGATAGAGAATCGCTGCTGGAGCTTGGGATAAGAGATTCGATCATGGTGGTCTCGCAGATGCCGCTACTCGACTTCAGTGAAGCTGTTTGCAGGAGTACAAGAGATGTGATTCTTTTAACAGACTGGGATCGTGGCGGAGATCGCATGACATCACTCCTCTCACGATACATCCGTTCACTGGGCATCATTCCAGATTGCAGGTTGAGGGGAATGCTCAGATCACTTGTTAAAAAAGAGATAAAAGACGTTGAGAGCCTCCATAAATATGTTATGCATCTGGAAGCAAATATTAGATGACCAGATCACATTACAACTGTATTACAATTCCAAACATTTAAATTTACTTCTTTAAAATGACATTTTATGAATGATATAGCGAAGGTCATAGAAAAGATAGAACCGCTAAACAGCGATGCAATGCGTGAGGCCCAGGCAAGGCAGAATGTGCTCACCAAACCCACAGGCAGTCTCGGTTTTCTTGAAGAGTTATCAATTCGAGTTGCAGGAATTAAAGGTGAGGCGGTACCACCTCCATTCAATAACAAAGTCGTAATCACGATGGCTGGAGATCATGGTGTGACTGAAGATGGGGTGAGCGCCTATCCAAAGGATGTCACACCGCAGATGATATATAACTTCATTGCAGGTGGTGCGGGAATAAATGTGCTGGCCCGTCATGTGGGAGCAAGGGTTGTCATCGTTGATATGGGTGTTGCAGCAGAGTTTGAACCCAATCCAGCACTTGTTGTTAAGAAGATCGGATTTGGAACGAAAAATATGGCAAAAGAACCTGCAATGACAATAGATGAAGCGATCAAATCGATAAAAGCAGGCATAGAGGTATTTGAATCTGAATATGCAAAAGGGGTTGATATTGTAGCTCTTGGAGATATGGGAATTGGAAATACAACCCCTTCAAGTGCGATCACAGCGGTTATAACTGGCCGTCCACCAGAAGAAGTTACAGGAAGGGGCACAGGCGTGGATGATGAGGGGCTTCTCAATAAGATCAGGTTGATAAAGCAGGCGATCTCGCTGAACAACCCTGATCCATCAGATCCGATTGATGTGCTATCAAAGGTCGGCGGGTTTGAGATTGGTGGGATTGCAGGTGCCATGCTTGCAGCAGCCTCTCACAGGGTCCCTATTGTTGTCGATGGTTTCATATCAGGTACAGGCGCGCTTATTGCAGCAGAACTTGCCCCGCAGAGCAGAGATTACATGATTGCAGGGCACTCATCGGTTGAAAAAGGGCACAGGGCAATCATCGAACACCTGAACTTAAGGCCTGTACTCGATCTTGACCTGCGTCTTGGGGAAGGAACCGGGGCTGCGCTTTCGATGGGGATCGTCGAGGCAGCATGCAAGATTTTGTGCGAGATGGCAACATTCGAGGAAGCTGGTGTCTCAAACAGGGAGGAGTGAGGATGGAGTCGTTTGGCTCGAAGATCATGGATATTGTACGTGGCTCCAACCTCACACGCAGCGAGGCACGGGTGATGTTTGAGGTTGTGCTCCGTGATGAGGTTGAGGAGATGGAGCAGGGGGCTTTTCTGGCAGCACTTGTCACAAAGGGTGAGACCCCTGAGGAGATTGCAGGCTCATGGGAGGCGATCTATGAGCTTGATACCGTGAAGGTCACACCATCTGTTGGACCGCTGGTTGATAACTGCGGGACGGGGATGGATCTCCTGAAGACATTCAATATCAGCACCCCTGCATCGGTCATTGCAGCATCGGCAGGGATCTACATGGCAAAACACGGTGCACGGGCGATCACCTCAAGTTGTGGTGCGGTCGATCTCGCTGAGGCGGTTGGGGTGGACGTTGAGTGCCCGGTCGAGCTTGTCAAAAAAAGCATCGAAAGTGCAGGGATTGGTCTTTTCAACGGTATGAGTCCTGAGGTTCATCCATATGCACTCTTTCGAATCCTCTCAAAGATCCACTTTGGAACAACACTCAATATCGCAGCCTCGCTTGCAAATCCTGCACTTCCAAGCTATGGCGTAAGGGGCGTTTATTCAGAGGAGATGATTGAATCCGTCCTCCAGGTGATGCGAGAGATTGGATATAAGCGTGCACTTGTATTTCATGGCAAAAACAACGACGGTAGCCGTGGCATGGATGAGATCTCAACGCTTGGAGAGACCACAATCGGTGAGCTTGATGAGGATGGTGGGATCTCAAGTTATACGATCACACCAGAAGAGCTTGGGATTGCAAGATCGAGTGAAGATGCAATCATGCCGCTTCCATCAAGAGAGGATGCTGCTCTGACATTTCTTCGCATACTCTCAGGTATCGAGGACGGTGCAAGAGAGGATATCGTTGTAGCAAACACTGCACCGATTCTCTATATCACTGATATGGTAAAAGACCTTGAAGAGGGAGTTTTGATGGCAAGAGAACTAATTCAAAGTGGTAAACCGATCGATACACTCAAAAAATGGGTGTGTGAGCAAAACAGAGATCCCACAACTGGTGAAGAGCGTTTTGGGATTGTGTTAAAGGCTGCAGGGTTATGAGGGCTGCGGTTCTTCATGGAATAGGCAATCTTGAGATTGAAGATGTGGATACACCTACCTGTGGCGCACGCGAGGTTCTTCTAAGAGTCGGAGCAGCCACGATATGCAGGACTGATCTCAAGATGTACACTCAGGGGCAGCGAGATCTTGTGCTACCAAGAATTCTCGGGCACGAGGTTGCAGGTACGGTTGTCGAGGTCGGAAGGGAGGTCACAGAGGTTCTGGAAGGAGAACGGATACAGGTTGCACCTGGGTTTGCCTGTGGAAGGTGCTGGTACTGTGTGCAGGGTAGATCCAATCTCTGTGAAAATATCTCGATATTGGGATTTAGCTATGATGGTGGTTTTTCTGAATATGTGCTTCTTCCAGAAGCGGCAATTTCCTCTGGATCACTCAATCCGATCCCTGATCCCCTCTCTTTTGAGGAGGCAGCACTTGCAGAGCCTGTTGCATGCTGTATAAATGGGCTTGAGATGGCCAAGATCGGGTTTGATGAGACGATACTTATTGTGGGAGGCGGACCTATCGGAAACATCTTCTATCATCTATCTCAGATTGCAGGGGCATCCAAGGTTCACATTGTTGAGATACTACCAGAGCGACGGGAGTTCATGCGAAGATACCAGATAGATGCTCTTGATTCGATTGAGTCAGTGCAGGATGAGGTCGATATTCTGATTCCTGCATGTTCAGATCCAGATGCACTTATAAAAGGGATTAAGAAGGTGAAAAGGCGTGGAAAGGTCATTGCATTCTCTGGTTTATCTGTGGATGATCCCCAGTTACTCGATCCAAACATCATCCATTACAACGAACTTACAATGGTCGGGGCATACGGTTGCACGACGTGGCAGAACCGAGAGGCGCTGACGCTTATGGCATCCAGGAAGCTCGATCTCAGGTATCTTTTAACAGATCAGATCCCAATTGAAAAGATACTCGATGGTTTGAGAATGGTTGACGCAAAAGAGGGTATGAAGGTTGTGGTTAAAAATATTAGAAAGGGTGGTTAGCACCACCTCACTCAAAAGGTCGTTATATTTCTTCAACTCAAAATTTCTGGAAGCTCCACACCGCAGATCGATTCGACAAATTCAGCAGCCTTCTCACCAATGAGCACCGGTGGGTACGAGAGCTGAATCATCTCAGAGACGTAGTTTATCAATACATCTCGCGGTGAAACCATTTCAGTTTCTATCATCATCCCCCCATAGATGTTTTATTTTTTT
Source organism: Candidatus Syntrophoarchaeum caldarius (assembly GCA_001766815.1). Taxonomy (NCBI): domain Archaea; kingdom Methanobacteriati; phylum Halobacteriota; class Candidatus Syntropharchaeia; order Candidatus Syntropharchaeales; genus Candidatus Syntropharchaeum; species Candidatus Syntropharchaeum caldarium. The sequence goes on along the minus strand of LYOS01000006.1, from coordinate 19,274 downwards.
TTAAAGTGATACACTTTATATTCATTATAATATATAAACGTCCCCTCTTAAAGGGCAATCAATTTATCAGGTGTCGCAACCCTCAAGCACCTCATCGATCTTTCTTCTCAAAATTGCATTGACCAGTTTACCATCGACCTTTCCCCGAAGCTGCTCCATCACAGGACCCATTAACGGACCAACAGCCCGCGTTCCTTTCTCGATAATAAATGATCTTCTGGAGGATACAATTTCATCGATTATCTCTTCGATCTCACCTTCATCAACTCCTCCTATACCAAGCCTCTCAGCGATGATTGCAAGTTCTGTATCTGGACTGGACGCAATCTCTTTCAGGATGTTGCCTATTGCTTCTTTTGCAAATTTACCAGCGTCAAGCAGTTTGAACATCTCAAGGAGATCCTCATCCCTGATGCGATCTATATTTATTCCTTCTCTTCGGATCTCAACGAGTGTTGATGTCAGAGCGGTTGCAATCACACTTGCAGGGAGGTTCGTGGCGGCAACAGCTTCTTCGAATACACCTGTATATCTTGATCGCACAATCTCCCCTGCAATCTCTTCATTCAGCCCATATTCGGTTACATAGCGCTTCTTTTTTGCTGTGATAAGCTCAGGAATCTCAATATCCTGCAATATCTCATCATCGATCACAACTGGTGGGACATCTGTCTCAGGATACATCCGATCTGCGCCAGGAAGTGGCCTGAGGTAGGCTGTTGTGCCATCTGGAAGCGCACGTCTCGTCTCCTCCGGGACACCAACCAGAGCCTCGCCTGCCCGCATGAGGACGGCATCAAGTGCCCGTTCAAGCACCTCACGTCTACCCGCTGCAAATACAACTGCATCATTTTCTGACGCCCCAACAGCACTTTTGAGCCTTGCAACCTCCTCCTCGTTCACCCCGTATGCAGGCATCTCGTCTGTATGGAAGATTCCGCCAAGCCCAAACCGTTTTGCACGATCTGCAAACTCACTCCCAAGCCTTCTGTTTTCCTGGATTTCACGTCCAACAAACCCGTTAAACCCTCTGAGGAGTACAGCAAGAACCGCGCCATCACGGGATTTAATTTCCCTGCGTATCACCTTTGAGCCAGTATCTGCAAAAACCGCTGTTACATCAAATATCTCATTAACTACAGAAGCACCTCTATTTTTAAGATCATCTCTGAGTTTGAGGAGGTTCAACTGCCTTGAAATTTCGTTTTGAATAATTTTATCGATTAATTTAAGTTCCTGAACGCCCTTGATCTCGACTCTTGCCCCTTTTTCGATTGAGACATTTATATCCTGCCTTATCGTACCGATACCACGTTTAACCCTGCCTGTGGATCTCAGGATCATACCGATCTCTTCTGCAACCTGTCTTGCATGTTCAGGACTTTTTATATCAGGATACGTCCCAATCTCAACAAGTGGTATTCCGAGCCTGTCGAGTGAGTAGATTGTAGAGCTCTCATCCTCCCCAATCTTCTGGCATGCCTCTTCTTCGAGACAGAGTACACTAACACCAACATCACCGCCCTCAACTTCAATCTTTCCATCAAGCCCTATCAGCGCAGTTTTTTGGAAACCCGTTGTGTTGGATCCATCGATCACGATCTTTCGCATCGTATGGACCTCATCCACAAGATCCACCTTCAACATCAATCCGATCATAAGTGCAACCCGCAAAGCTTCTGAATTAAGCATTCTCGGTGGCTCTTCATCGTTCTCAATCAGACATGTCGAATCATAGGCTTTATAGATAAATTTACGATTGTATGAAAACTCTTCCTCTGCTGCACGATCCACCCTGCCAATTTCACTTTTGGATGGCCTCAGGAACCTGAAAAATTCAAAATTAGAAGTTGCGGGATCGCATAATGTCGTAGGGCATCTACAGAACAATTTACAGGATGTATCAAGTTGCTGGTGAATCTCAAGTCCCGCTTTAAACCCTATTTTCTCGTAATCATGCAAACATCACACCACCGGAGTTTCTGGATTCCAGTGATGGTCGTGTGGACTTCATAACCTTCTCGATCGCGCGTTCGAAGTCACTCCACTCAACGACATCGCGTTCTTCCCTGACTGCAAACATTCCCGCCTCCATCGTAATCGCTTTCAAATCTGCTCCTGTGGCATCTGGAGTTAGTGCTGCCATTCGTTCAAAGTTGATGCCTGGTGCAATCTTCATTTTTCTTGAATGAAGTTTCAAAATCTCGATCCTCGCTTCAAAGCTTGGAATAGGAACGGTGATAATCCGATCGAACCTTCCAGGTCGAAGCAGAGCTGGATCGAGTATGTCGTGCCTGTTTGTTGCTGCCATCAGTTTGACGTTACCCCTTGGATCAAAGCCATCCATCTCGGCGAGAAGTTGCATAAGTGTTCTCTGCACCTCTCTATCGCCAGATGTACCTGTATCGATCCTTCTTGCACCGACTGCATCCAGTTCATCGATGAAGATAATACTTGGAGATTTTTCTCTTGCCATCACGAAGATCTCACGTACGAGACGCGCACCCTCTCCAATATATTTCTGGACAAGTTCAGATCCCACGATCCTGATAAATGTTGCTTTTGTCTCATTTGCAACGGCTTTTGCGAGCATCGTCTTACCTGTCCCAGGTGGACCGATTAGCAGTACGCCTTTCGGTGGTTCAACACCGACCGCTTCAAATCGCTCTGGAGCGATAAGTGGGAGTTCAACAGCCTCTTTAATCTCCTCTATCTGGGCATCCAAACCCCCAATATCTGCATAACTGACTGTTGGAGTCTCAATAATTTCCATGCCATGAACGAGTGGATCTTTCGGTGCGGGAAGCACATTCACGACCGCGAGCGACTGCTGGTTAAGTGCAACCTGTGCACCCGGGTATATCTCATCTTTACTGATGAACGTGCTTATATTTACCACAAAGTTTGGCCCTGCACTGCTCTTGATCAGAACCCGTTCTCCATCCAGTTCTTCCATCACGGTGCCAACAAGAAGAGGCGGAGCTTTCATGCGCTCAATCTCGCTTCTGAGTCGTCTCACTTCCCTTTCATACTTCACCTTCTGGCTCTCTGCGAACTTTTTCTCCGACTCTACCTTGCGGGTCTCTTCTTTCAGCCTGATATTATGCTCTTCAAGCTGGTGCATCCGATCGATGAGGTACTGTGAAAACTCATCTGGATCTTTGGTAGATTTCTTCTGAGCTATGTTATTTATATCTTCTTTATCCATACCTGAAGGTGACCCAGTTGATCCCATGATTATACATCCTCGGTACTTTATAAAAGGTTTTTCGTTTGAATCGTACATCGACTCCCTTTAAATTCCAGTCATCTGTAAATAGAGCACATAGGGTTGCGCAAATCTACTGGAATTGAGGTATCAAAAGAATTTCAGGCAGAATCCATAGTGCGTGCTGAAGTACCACACACCTCAACAGCTCTTTCAAAAGATGATATTTGTTCTTATCCCATGCCTCTCGTAAAATTTCAGAAGTAAGTCGTAATATAGTTTAAATTCGTCCTATAATCAGAGAAATAAAGCAGACTCACTCAGAACTTCATCTGCTTAACGTTGTTGACCCCAAGCATATATTGTGTCAAATTCTAAAGAGGACTTATCAGAGTCATATACACCTGTTAACACGATAATTTCATCTTTCAGGAGCATTAGATCGAATTCCTTCAAGTTATGCGCTTTCACACCTTTTATTATGATATTTTTCTGTATTTAACCACACGATTGATAGATTTAGAAAACTTTATTAGTGTGATACTGTGAAGTGATTCATTAGATATAAAAGTCATGTTTATTCACCATAGGGCGGAGAGGAGTAAATGATGGAGATTGCAGGCGAGACGTTTGCTCAAAAATTTGATCTATACACATGTATGCAATGCGGTAAATGCACGGGTGGATGCACTGTTTCTTTGAAATCACCGCTGAATGTTCGCAGGATGATGAGAACGGCACTTATAAGTGAGAGCCCTGATGTTGTTCTGGGCCTGAAAGAACTCTGGGACTGCACATCCTGTGGCACCTGCACGAGTCGATGCCCACGAAGCCTTGATCCAGCAGAGGTAATCTTCGGTATGAGAAGCCTTCTTATCGAAGAGGGGCGTGGCGTTCCAAAGACGATAATGGAAGCACTTGAATCTACGGTCAAGAACGGCAACCCCTGGGGCAGATCAAAGATGAAGCGGACCGAATGGCTCCAGGACTTTGAAGGGGAGGTTAAAGATCTCACCAGTGGCGCAACTGCAGAACTCCTTGCTTTTATCGGATGCACACCATCTTACGATCCGCGCGTCCAGGATGTGGCGAGGGCGTTTGCAACAGTTTTTAATGCCGCAGGTGTTGACTATGGCATTCTTGGAAATGAAGAGTCATGCTGCGGGAGTGAGATGCATGCGATGGGTGAGGAAGGACTCTTCGAGATGCTTGTAGAGGAGAACACCGAGTTATTTGGTGGCTTTGAAGTCAAAGATATGGTAACAATTTCGCCCCACTGCTATAACGCATTCTCAAACAAGTACAGTGAGTATGCAGATGTTAACTTCGGGGTAAAGCATTATACGCAATTTCTGGCAGAGCTGATTGATAAAGATGGGCTGGAGTTATCAAAGGAGCTTGGAAAGGTTGTCACATATCACGATCCATGTTATCTTGGAAAGCATAACTCAATCTATGACGAGCCACGAAAGGTGATCGAGGCGATCCCTGGTGTGACATTTGTCGAGATGGAACGTTCAAGGGAACGAAGTCTCTGCTGTGAAGGCGGTGGCGGCATGATGTGGAACGAGGGGGCAGAAGGAGAGCGTACTGCTGTTGTGCGGGTGCGAGATGCGGCTGAGCAGGGTGCAGAGATCATCGCTGTCGCATGTCCGTTCTGCATGTTAACCCTGGAGGATGCGGTCAAGACCGCGGGATATGATGGTCAGATCATTGTAAAAGATATTCTTGAACTCCTTGCGGAGTCATTATAATTTCGGGATCAGTAAGATACTGGAGAGGAACAATATGGAGATAGTAGTCTGTGTAAAACGGGTTCCTGACACATCTGAGGCGGATGTGGTAATTACAGGAAAAGACATCAAGAAAGATGATCTCGCCTTTGAGATCAACGAGTGGGACAACTATGCGGTCGAAGAAGCGGTGCAGATCAAGGAGAAGCTTGGTGGCAATATCACCGTGATCAGTATCGGTGACGAGGGAGCAAAAGAGGTGATACGGCGTGGACTTGCGATGGGAGGAGATACGGGAATCAGGATCGACCATCCTGCACTGGCGGGATCTGACTCAATGGCGATCGCAAAGACGCTTGCAGCCGCGATAAAGGATATTGATTATGATCTGGTCTTAACGGGCGCTCAGGCAGGCGATCTTGGTGCTGGAATTGTACCTGTCGCGCTCGCAGAGATGCTCGGTGTGCCACATGCAACGCTCGCTGTGGGACTTGATATCGAGGATGGCAAGGCAAAGGTGAAGCGTGAGCTTGAAGGCGGACTTATGGAAGTACTGGAGATGGATCTACCAGCCGTTGTTGGCGTTCAGACCGGAATCAATGAACCACGATATGTCTCGATCATGGGCATCCGAAAAGCCTCGAAGAAGGAGATAAAACTGCTTGACATCAGCGATCTTGGACTTTTACCAAAGGATGTCGGAGAGGAAGGTTCATTGACGGTTATCGAAGAGCTGAGTGTACCACCGGTGACAAAGGTGGCTGAGATCCTTGAAGGTGATCCGGCAGAGGCTGCATCTAAGCTTGCAGAAATCATGAAAGAGAAGGGGGTGCTTTAGATGGCTGAAATTTTTGTACTGGCTGAGCACAGAGAGGGTGAACTGAGAGAGATCACATTTGAGATGCTCGGTGCAGCAAAATATCTTGGAAAAGATATGGGTGCAACCATAACAGCTGTACTTCTCGGGCATGATGTCGACACTTATGCAGAGAAACTTGGAAGTTATGCAGACACCGTGCTTGTTGTTGATGATCCTAAACTTGATTACTTCAATGCAGAGATCTATCAGAAGGTTCTCTCAAAGTTGATCAGTGATAAGAACCCTGTGGTCACGCTCATCGGGCATACTGCCTTCGGGATGGATCTTGCACCAGCCCTGGCAGTCGAACTTGGACTTCCGCTTGCAACAGATTGCATAGGCCTTGAGGTTGATGGTGGCAAGCTCTTTGCAATCCGCCAGATCTACAGTGGTAAAGTGAACGCTAAAGTATCGTTCAAAGGCGATCGATACATGATAACGATAAGATCTGCTGCATTTCCAGTCGAGGAAGGAACATTAAGCGGTGAAATCGTCAAAGAATCAGTTGCGATCGAAGATGTACCATACAGGAAGTTTATCGGGTATGAAGAGGCTCCAGCCGGTGAGGTTGATATCACTCAGGCAGATGTCATCGTCAGTATCGGAAGGGCAATCGGGGATCCCGAGAACATCCCAATGGTAGAGGAGCTTGCAGAAGCACTTGGAGGTGTTCTTGCATGTTCAAGACCGGTGGTTGATAAGAACTGGCTTCCAAAGGATAGGCAGGTCGGATCATCGGGCAAGATCGTCAAACCGAAGCTCTACCTTGCACTTGGTATCAGCGGTGCGTTCCAGCATGTTGCAGGAATGAAGGATTCTGGGCTTATCGTTGCGATCAATAAGGATCCAAAGGCACCAATATTCAATGTTGCAGATTATGGAATCGTAAATGATCTTTTCAAGGTAGTACCAGTACTGAAAGAGAAGATAACTGAGCTTAAAGGCTAATTCAGATTGAAGGAGGTACGGAAAATGGACTTTATATTGAGTGAAGAGCAGCAGGATATCGCAAATGCAGCGCGAGAGTTTGCACAGGGTGAGTTCGATAAGGACTTTGCGACGGAGTGTGATCAGGAGCACAAGTTCCCACGTGAGCTTATCAAAAAGGCAGGACAGCTTGGTTTCATCGGTGTCCACTACGAGGAGGAGTACGGTGGAGCTGGACTCGGTGCTTTTGAGAACGCATTGATCGTTGAGGAGATGTGCAGGGTTGACTCAACGCTCGGGGTATGTATCGCGCTGGCTGATTTTGGTTCTGAGCTCATCAAGTGGTGTGGCACAGAAGAACAGAAGAAGAAGTACCTGCCAAAGGTATGCAGTGGTGAATCACTCTCAGCAGGGATCTTCACCGAGCCTGATCATGGATCCGATATCACCGAGATGTCGACCACAGCTGTGAAGGATGGCGATGAGTGGGTGATAAACGGTACAAAGACGTTCATCACGAATGGTGAGATTGCAGACTTTGGAGTCATTCTTGTACAGACAGATCCTGACGCAAAGCCGAAGTACCGTGGGATGTCCACGATCCTTGTTGAGAAAGATTGCTGGGAGGCTGCTGACGTTGGATCGAAGATGGGAATCAGATCAACCTCGACAGCGGAGTTATCATTCTCTGATGCTCGTGTTCCGCTTGAGAACCTTGTTGGCGTTGAGAATAGAGGCTTCTACCAGGTTCTTGAGTTCTTTGACGAGTCAAGGATTGAGATTGCAGCCCAGGCGCTCGGAACCGCTGAAGCAGCTTATGATCGTGTGATGGACTACATCAAACAGCGAGAACTTCATGGTAGAAAACTCGGGTCTTTCCAGATCACACAGCACAAGATTGCTGATATGGCGACAAAGATCGAGGCATCAAAGCTGCTTGTCTACAAGGCGGCATTGAACTACGACCTTGAGCGAAAGATAGATCCCGTCTTAACCTCGATGGCAAAGTGGTTTGCAGCCCGTACAGCAGTAGAGGTTGCTGATGAAGCGATCCAGCTATTTGGTGGCTATGGCTACATCAACGAGTATGAGGTCGAGCGGATCTACAGGGATGCCAAGATCTGTGAGATCTATGAGGGCACACGGGAAGTTCAGAAGAACACGATCGCAAGCGGTCTCATTGGCAAGCTTTAAATTTCGAAAATATGCCTCCAGAATCTCTGGGGGCAATCCACTTCTATTTAATTTATTCTGACTTATTTGTACGGGAATGGAAGGATATGTAAACCATGATAGTAGAAACACTTTCACTCGGAATTCTTGCAGTTATCACAATTCTCTTTGCCACAGGGGTGCTTCTCGTCAGAGATAACTTCTTTGCTGCGATGTACATGTCTGCAACACTGATCATGGTTGCAACGACCTGTGCCCTTCTTGGCATCGAGCCCGCGTTTGTGCTCATTGTCTTTATCTTCGTTGGTGCGATCGGGGTTGTAACCGTCGCGCTTGCTTCAACCTACAGAGAACATTCAGAAAATGGCAATTCATTGAAGATGTGGCTGATCCCGGCGATTGTAACGGCGGGTGTTATTGCCATATCTGTCTATACCACGCTTGGCAGGGTGCCCGTTGGGCGAACGATCGCCTTTGAGCTTGCATCTTTTCTCTCAAATCCTGAATATATCCTGCTTATAATATCACTCACAGCGCTTGGAATTCTTCTAATGTTATCTGTTTTGAAGATGATAGGAGGCGCAGACGAATGTCATTAGATCCGATCAATTTATCCATCATCTACATAACCTCATTCATATTGCTCATCATCGGTTATTCAACCGCGATATCGAGTAAGGATATTGTAAGACTTCTGATATCACTTGAACTCATGTTTGGTGCGGTCTTTCTTACATTGATACCGCTCTTCTCGAACTTGAGCGAGACCGCATTTGGGATAACGCTTGTTGCTATATTTACAAGCAGTGCTGAGCTTTTAGTCCTCATTGCTGCGATCATACTCTTTGACAGAAAACATAAAGATCTCTCAACAGGGCTGATCGATGTGGGAGGTGATCGGGTATGATACCTGTAGAATACGTGCCACTTCTTGCAATTCTGGTTCCTGCAGTTGCATCAGTTCTGATCCTGCTATCTGGTAAGCATCCAAACATCCGTGAAGGCTGTACACTTCTTGCAAGCATCATCACCTTCCCGATCGTCCTCTCGCTCGTTCCAGTTATCCTCGATGGAGGGACCATCTCTTACACGCTCTTCAATCTCTACCCGGGACTGAGCTTTTCATACACCGTCGATGCCTTTGGGCTGATCTTTGCGATAACATCATCCTCTCTCTGGATACTTGTATCGCTATATTCCATAGGCTACATGCGAACACTGGAGGAGCACGCACAGACAAGATTTTACTTCTGCTTTGCCTGGGCAATATTCGGTGCACTCGGAATCGCATTCTCAGATAACCTCGTAACGATGTACCTTCACTACGAGATACTTACGATCTCAACTTATCCGCTGGTCGCACATCTTGAGACCCCAGAAGCGCTGGCTGCAGGTCGTAAGTACCTTTACTATCTGCTTACGTCTGGAGCTTTCTTCTTCATCGCGATCGTGGTAACATATTACCTCACAGGGACGACAGACTTTAAAGCAGGTGGGATACTCTCGCTTGCATCGAGTTCGGCGCTGCTTTTGCAGATACTCTTTGTATGCTACCTCCTTGGGTTCATGAAAGCTGCCTGGATGCCATTCCATTCATGGCTTCCAACCGCGATGATCGCGCCAACACCTGTTAGTGCGCTGCTTCATGCTGTTGCAGTTGTGAAAGCAGGTGTATTTGGTGTTATACGGATCGTCTGCTATATCTATGGGGTGGATCTGATGCACGCACTCGGGCTTGGCGTATTTCTGGCAATACTTGTCTCTATCACGGTAATTCTTGCGAATCTATTTGCAATCGGGGAGGATAATCTGAAACGGAGACTCGCATACTCAACGATAAACCAGCTCTCGTTTATTCTCCTGGGTGTTGCAATGCTTGGATCAAAGGGGGTTATGGGCGCGATGATGCACATTCCATTCCACGGGTTCATGAAGATCACACTCTTCCTCTGTGCCGGGGCATTGATGGCGATAACCGGCAAGACAAAGGTGAGTGAGATGGCAGGCATAGCGAAGGAGGCACCGATAACGATGATTGCATTCACAGTAGGTGCACTCGGGATGTGCGGACTGCCGCCTGTTGTAGGATTTATAAGCAAGTGGTATATCTGTCTGGGCACGATCGAGGCGGGGCTGCCGATCTTCTTGGCGGTTGCGCTTATCGCCTCGCTTCTGGATGTTGTCTATTTCTTCCCTGTTATCAGGACTGCGTTCTTTGATAAGCCTTCAGGTGAGGTTATTCCAGGAAAAGAGAGAACTCAATCTCTTTATCTTTTCATGATCATACCGCTCGCTATAACTGCCCTCTTCTCGATTATACTCTTTGTAGCACCCGATACTTTCCATATATTTGATCTCGCCCGGATGGCGATAACCAATCTCTTTGGGGGTGTGTGAGATGGAGATACCGACAGGACCATATTTCAAGCTCTACTACGTCATTCTTATAATCTCAGTAATCGCAGGTGTGTTGCATGACGTTATGGCGCATCACGAAGTTCACTTTGTATGGGATAAGATACCAGCGTTTCATGCAATATTCGGATTTCTCGGTTGTTTTGTTCTGATCTTTCTATCAAAGACGCTGGGACATTATCTTCTCATGAGGAGGGAGGACTACTATGACGATTGAGTGGATACATCCAGGGCTTATACTCATCTTTGGAGCGCTTTTAATTCCTTTTATTAGAAATAGAAAGCTCAAACAGGCTTACTTCCTCCTTTTGCCGATTATAGCCCTCATCGACCTTCTGATGATGCAGCATGGCTCGTACTGGAACGTCAATTTCATGGAATATGAGCTTGTGCTTGGAAGGGTTGACAGGTTGAGCATGGTCTTTGCCTATGTCTTTGTGATCGCTGCAATCTGTATGAATATCTATGCCCTTCACCTTGAACGGGACTGGGAGCATGTCTCTGCGATGATGTACGCAGGAGCTGGGCTTGGGGCTGTCTTTGCGGGCGATCTCTTCACCCTTTATATTTTCTGGGAGGTTATGGCATGGGCTTCGCTCTTCTTGATCTGGTTCAGGGGTACAAAAGCTGCACATAATGCAGGCTTCAGGTATATCATGTGGCATCTTGCAGGTGGCGTGATCCTGCTCGGGGGGATCGTGATGTATACCCAGAGCACAGGTTCGATCGAGTTCACGTCATTCACTCAATTCTGGGGCACAGGTCTCTGTTACTATCTTATCCTGCTTGGGTTTATCATAAATGCAGCCGTGCCGCCACTCCATCCATGGCTCGCTGATGCTTATCCAGAGGCGACCGTTACCGGCGCTGTATACATGACCGCATTCACGACAAAGAGCGCTGTTTATGTCCTTGCCAGAGGATTTCCTGGTGTCGAGATTCTGATGTGGCTTGGTGCGATCATGGCAGTCTATGGGGTTATCTTTGCGATGCTTCAGAATGATGGTAGACGGCTTCTCGCATACCACATCGTCTCACAGGTCGGTTACATGGTCTGTGGTGTTGGGATGGGAATCTTCGGACTTGCTGCAGGGGAGATGGCGATAAACGGTGCAACCGCACATGCATTCTGTCATATCCTCTACAAAGCGCTTCTCTTTATGGGCATGGGCGTTGTTTTGGAGGTTACAGGAAAGAGCAAGTTTACCGAGCTTGGGGGATTGTATAAGTATATGCCAGTCACCTTCTGGCTCTACATGATCGGTGCATTCTCGATCTCTGGATTTCCACTCTTCAACGGGTTTGTGAGTAAAACGATGACCGTGGAAGCGTCTGCGATGCTCCATGAACCGATTATATGGCTGCTTCTTGAGGGAGCATCGATCGGTACATTCTTCTGTATCGCACTCAAACTCCCGAGAAATGTCTGGTTTGGTGGTGAAAAACCTGCTTCGATCGAGGTGAAAAAGCCACCAAAGAATATGCTTGCTGGCATGGGCTTAACAGCAGCGCTCTGCGTTATCCTTGGGGTTTACCCAGAACCACTCTACAATATCTTACCTTATGCGGTTGAGTTTGTGCCATACACCGCAGGGCATGTCATCGCGATGTCACAGCTCTTCATCTTTGCATTCATACCATTCTGGATAATGCGTGAGAAGTTCAGGGGTGAACCTGAGATCGTGCTTGATACCGACTGGTTTGTCAGAAAGCCCGGGCGGTGGTTTATCCGCTTCTGTGAGAATACGCTGATAAAATACGCAGAGTTTGATGAGAAGAGGTACTTCATCTTCCCTGCTCTCTTTGAGCGATTGTCAAAAGTTATTAGATCGATCCAGACTGGATACCTCACATATTATCTCCAGATCGCGCTTCTGATCGTGATGGTGACACTCGTTCTCGCTTCAATCGGAGGGATGCTTCTATGAATGATCTGATGCTGATGCTCGCTGCGATTGTTGTGATCGTGCTTGGATCGATCGTCTCAGTCAGATCCCCAAAAGCAGGGCTTTATGGTGCGATACTTGCGCTTATAATCGCATTCCTGGCCTGTGATTCACCCCAGTATGGCGTCTTCATCTTTGCGATAGCAATCCTGAATCTTGCATCACTTGGCGCACTGAAGAGCAAGATACAGGGCATCGACTATGGACTCGTCGGTCTTATGGGTGTTGTAACGATGTACATCTTCAACACTGCGGATCTCTCGCTCGTTCTGGCATCGCTTGTGCTTGTATCAACGCCAACATACCTGCTTGTCATGATCCGCGAGGGTGGGGTAGATGTTGAGGTTGGGATAAAGTATATCACTTTCATGGTCATCGCAACCGTGTTATTCCTGATAGGCGCTGTGATCCTTGCAACAGAGATAAAATCACTCTACATACTTGGATATGTGACACTCGTAATCGGACTTGCGCTCGAGGTGGGAATCGCACCGCTTCATGAGTGGGTGCCCGATGTCTTTGCACGGGCTGATCCAGTACCTGTATCGATCATCGCATCGATGGCTAAAGTGGTACCGTTTGTTGCAGCCATGAGGATACTTTACTCAACGTCCACAGAGCTTACCGCAGTTGTTACAGTATTTACAGCCGTTCTGGCAGCAGTATCAATGTTTATCGGAAATATCGGAGCTCTAACATCAAACGAACCTGCAAGAGTGCTTGGTTACTCGACCGTGGCAAACATGGGATATGTGCTCTCCTGCATGGTCGCAGTCATAAACCCGGAATTTTTGGGTATTGCGCTTGCTGGCGGTCTTCTGCTCCTCTTCTCAAATGCCGCAGGAAAGATCGGATTCCTGAATGCGATAAAGGGTGAGAACGCGTACTCGCCGTTGATGTATCTGCTTGCATTTTCATTCCTGGGCGTGCCACCGCTTCTTGGCTTCTGGGGGAAGTTATTTGTTGCAATAGCCCTTTTGAAGGTTGGATACCTCTGGCTTGCTGCAATACTTGTTATAAATGCTGCAATATCGATCCCCTATTATCTGCGGCTCGCAAAGGTTCTTGGCGGAGACTGGCATATTAACTTCACAAATATCATCGCAGTTGCGGTCGTGATCTTTGTAATGGTCACAATCATCCCGCCAACGTGGTTTGTTGAGGCAATCGAGACGCTCATTCCGCTGTTAGGTCTTACAGGAATTGGAGGGTAAAAAATGATAGAGAACGCTATTGTAATCGGAGTGATTCTTGCAGTCTGTGTGCTTACAGACGTGATGATCCTTGCACTTTCAAAGATTCTACCAACCTATCATCTATCCGATCTGAAGGTATCAAGATGGGAGGCTGGTAACCTGCCTGTACCTGCACCAAAGTCGCTCTTGCCGATGGAGTATCTCGGGTACATGTTCATATTCATGGCAGTGGAGCCTGTGGTTGTTGCAATACTTGTCCTCTCAGCCGTACCAGCTTTGAATTTTATTATACTCCTCGCACTTTCATTTGTTCTCATCGTGCCAGCGATATACGTGGGGATAAAATCAACGACGGAGGCGATCTAAAATGATGAAAGAAGAGGAAACACGAAACATTAATATCGTTAATTCAGAGCCGCTTTCACCCCTCAAGAAATGGTCAGCAAAATGGAGTTTATGGCCCTGCCACTTTGTGACCTCATGCTGTGGTGTGGAGCTTGCCCATGCCTATGGCTGTGGTTATGATGGTGAGCGACTTGGATCGCTGGCGATGGGTATCTCACGGCAGGCGAATACGATCATCGTTGAGGGCACAATCACCAGGAAAATGGCACGTCCATTGAGGGTTGTCTGGGAGCAGATGCCTGATCCGAAGTTTGTGAATGTGATCGGCGCATGTGGAGAGCGCGGTGGGATATTCTGGAACAGCTATCATATCACACACCCCCACAGGATCGTGCCTGTCGATTTTTTCGTACCTGGCTGTCCTGTAACACCTGAAGCACTGTTGAGGGGCATACGTGCACTTCAGGACAAGATTGGGGGAGATGACCGATCAACAATCTCATTCAGGACTGTGGATCTTTCAGGAGCCGGGGGTAAGAAGAACCGGGTACCTGAAAGTCCAAAGATCATCGCACCAACTCCGCTTGTGAAGCCAGACATCCCATCTGGAGTTCGCTGGGAGGAGGGTGAGCAAATCGTTGAGATGTTAAAAAAAGTGCTTGGAAAGTTTGTAATTTCAATCACAGTAACTGATAAGGATAGAATTGCCATAAAGACCACACCTGAGAATATCAGAGAAGTTGCAGCCCGTTTATCAGCTGAGATGAAAATCGACCACGTAAAGAGCGTGAACGTCATCGATGTACCGCATGAGCGGAAGTTTATCATCGAGTACACAGCAGGAAGCTACGAGAAGGAGTTGATGCCTGTTTTATTTACGATATTTGCAGATCTCAGATCAGGTAAGGATGAAACCTCATTCCCGAGTCTTGCTGACATCTGGATGAGTGCTGATTACACCGAGCGTGAGCTGCAGGATTTCTTTGGAGTTAAATTTGAGGGAAACCCAGGCAGGGAAGGAAACTTCCTATTAGCGCCTGATACGCCAAAGTTCCCGCTCAGAAGATCTTTTAAACTCGAAGAGGAGCGATACGTCCTTGAAGATGATAAGCCGTTCGCACCTGTGATCGACCCCCCGACTGAGTTTGATATACCGCTTCCCCCGGGGCTTGAAGAGGAGGTTGAGGCAGCAGGTGAGTATCTGCTTCTTGTTGGACCGCACCATACAGGAAGCGGACATCTAAGGTGGATCATGCGATTGAAGGGTGATACACTGAGCGAGGTTATACCAGATCCTGGATATGTCCACCGTTCAATGGAGAAACTTGCTGAGAACAGACTGTATATCCAGAATATTCCACTATTTGAACGGCTATGTATTGTTGATCCCTTTAATGTGAACCTCGGCTATGTCAGAACAATCGAGAAAGCTCTCAAGATCGATGTACCAGAGCGTGCAACATACATCAGGACGTTGATGGCAGAACTATCAAGGATTGACGCCTTCACGTACGATGCAGGAATATTCTCGCTCTTTATGGGTCACTCAACAGGTTTCATGTACCTGTGGGCAATAAGAGAGATGCTCCTTGAGATGATAACCGCGATGACAGGCTCAAGGTGCAGTCCATCATTCATCATCCCTGGGGGTATAAGGCGCGACATCTCAGATGATGTGCTCAATCTTGTGGAAAAGCTTCCAACCGCGGTTCTGGGCAGACTCCGCAAGTTTGAGGATATATTTGTGAATAATCCGGTTCTTCTACCAAGAGTGAAGGGTGTGGGCGTTTTATCAAGGGAGGATGCGATAAAAGCAGGGATTGTTGGACCATTTTTGAGGGCATCTGGCGTTGAGTATGACATCAGAAAGATTGAGCCCTATGAAGCCTATGGTGAGCTTGACTGGGAAGTAATTGGTGCAGATGATGGGGATTGCCTTGTAAGATTCCTTGTAAGGCTTGAAGAGATGCAGGAGAGCCTCAATATCGTGAGACAGTGTGTAGAGAAGCTTAAGTCGATGGAGCGTGGAGGCGTGATAAGTGAGACGGTGCTTGGGGAGTACAGCGAGGCAAAAGATGACATACGCGGCTCATTCTACCGTGTCTTTGGTAATCTGGTTCTTCCACGGGGTGAGTGGAGCACGGTGACAGAGGCAGCACGTGGCACACTCTTCTTCTCCATACTGAGTGATGGTGACTCGAACGTACCCTATCGCGTGAGAACGATCTCGCCCAGCTGGTATAACCTGAGAGGGATCATTGAGGCATCGCGGGGTGAGAAGATGGCAGATTTCTGGGCGGTTTATGGAAGTTTTGGATATTTCCCGCCTGAGGCAGATAGGTGATTTAAGATGATGGGAACTATTGAAGCACTGATAAATTTGATGATGGCGGATCAGGTGGCGATACCGCTTCTTGATCCAATCTTAAATGTCCTCTACGGGATACCGCTTCTTGGGTATCTACTTGCCTTCATCCTCTGGAAGCCAATCTTTGCAGGGCTTGTATGTCCTGGCTTTGCAACGCTCGGAGTTATCCTGATGCTCTTTCCATGGATTGAGCGAAAGCTTGTTGCAAGGATGCAGTGGCGTGTTGGACCCAGAGAGATACTCCCGCAGTTTGGCGGCATCATCCAGCTTCTTGCAGACTCACTCAGATTCCTCTTCCAGGAGGTGATCGTCCACAGAGATGCAAAGCAACCTTACTTCGTGCAATTCCCTGTGCTCTCATTTATCCCAGCACTTCTACCGCTTCTATTCATCCCTGCAGGGGTGATCGTTGCCGTTAAATCAGCCTACGGCGTCCAGATCATACTTGCACTCGTCTGCCTCTTTCCGTTCTTCATACTGGGGCTTGGCTGGGCATCAAACTCAAGGTTTGCATATATCGGGACGGTGAGAGAGGCGTTCATGTACTTTGCCTATGAGATCCCATTTATAATCGCTGTTCTTGCGATGATTGTCCTCTATGGCACATCAGATCCCGTGGCAATCGCGGGAATGTCAGTTCCAGGGATCATCCTGAACCCGCTTGCAGCCCTCACATTCTTTATAGCTGCAGCGATGGCAACATCCCGTCTGCCCTTTGAGATTGCTGAGGCAGATCAGGAGCTTGCAGCAGGACCTCATGTTGAGTATTCGGGGATCTTATTCGGGCTGATCTATGTGATGTGTTATGAGAAGATGTATATCCTTTCAGGGCTGATGACGATTCTATTTCTGGGAGGTGGCAGTGGTCCTGAGATTGCGATACTTGGCGACCTCTCAGGGGTTGTCTATTTCATGATAAAGACGGTGATTGTTATGACGCTTCTGGCCGCCCTACGTGGTGTCTATCCAAGATACAGGCTTGATCAGGGATTGAAGATTGGGTGGAGTTCGATGCTGATCATGGGTACACTTGCACTTGTAATATCACTCGCGGAGGTTCTGATCTTATGAAGAAGATTGTAGCACCTGATTACGGGCTTGGCGAGACTGTAAAGTCTCATGCTGCTGCTATCAAGGTTGCAATCAAAGAAGCTATCCTACCACAGACTGTCACATCTCACTATCCAAGAGAGCGACGCAGGATGCCAGACTGCTTCAGGGGCTATCTTCGCTTTGACCCTGAAATGTGCATAAGCTGCTTCCAGTGCAGCTTCATATGCCCTGCAAACGCAATTGGGATGCGCGAGGCACCTGATAATCGCTACTATCCAACGATAGACTACGGGAAGTGTATCTTCTGCTACTTCTGTCTTGATTCATGTCCAGGCGGTGCGCTCAAGCCGACAAAAGTTCATGATGTTGCGTACAATGATGTGGATGAGATGTTGACTCCTACCTGTGATATGATCGATATGCCGGATCTTGTCCGTGAGGATGAGCAGTATGTTGAGTATAAGATAGACGAGCATGATCTCAGCCTCGAGCGCGTAAAGGGACTGGATGACCTTGCAGTTGAGCTTCCAGAGCTGGAAAAGATCTCTATGGTCTCAGTCTGTGTTGCTCCTGAGAACTGCCTTTCCTGCAGGGTCTGTGAAGAGGTATGCGAGAGTGGAGCGATCACGTCAACATTAGATGGAGATGAAATCAGAATGGCTATCGATACCACGACCTGCAACGGTTGTGGGTTGTGTGTCAAGGAGTGTTCAATGCAGGTACTGAGGCTTGTCAGGAGGGAGATTTAGTAATGGCAGCAGCAGGGAAGTTTGAGTGGAAAATCGCCATTGTCAATAAACCGTTGAAGGATAAGACATACTTTGAGAACCTGAAAGAAACAGTGATCGATACCGGAATCTGCAGTCGATGCCTGACGTGCGCGTGTATCTGCCCTGTTGATGGAATAATCGCAGCAAAACCTGTGGACTTTCCTGACTACAAAGAGCGCTGTACCGATTGTGGTGCCTGTGTAAGGGTATGTCCCAGGTTTGATTATAAGCCAAAGTACGGGATGGGCGAGTACCTGGAGTTTATCGCGGCAAAATCAAACCGTTTTGTTGGACAGGACGGTGCGATGGTAACAGAGATCATGATGTCAGCTATTGAGATGGGTATGATCGATCGGGCGCTCTTTGTGGGTAGAAACGATGAATGGATGACTGAAGTCTTTCACGTCTACGATCCATCCCAGCTTGAGATGGGAACGCTCACCGGGACAAAGTACACATTTGCAACAGTCCTTAAGGATCTTAAAAAAGCGGTTCTATTATCAAAGAAAGGTGTTGGGATCGTTGGAACGCCCTGCATCGTATCAGGTGTTAAGAAGCTACAGAAGGAATATCCACTCTTTCGTGAGCGGGTGAAACTTGTTGTGGGACTGTTCTGTACAGAAAACTTCCACTACGAGGAGCTCGCAGCATTCTTGAGTGAGAAGGGTGTTGACCATAACAGACTCATAAAGACGGATATCACAAAGGGCAAGTTCATCGCTACAATGGAGGGTGAAGAAGAGCCTGTTACCTTCAAGGTGAAAGAGCTTGAGGAGATACTACCGTCAGGCTGTAGCGTCTGTACCGACTTTACCGCAGTTGAGGCCGATGTCAGTGTGGGCAGTGTGGGTAGCAAGCCAGGCTTCTCAAGTGTGGCAGTTCGTGAGAAGAATGCGGCAGAGGTCATGGACTATATCCGTGAAAAGGGGTATGCAGAGTTTGGTGGTGATGCGGTGGAGAAACAGCTTGAATTCCTGATCAACTACAAGATCGGGAGGTTCTATGTCGAGAGCGTCTGAGGCGTTCGGAAAAATTATATTAATAATGCTTAATATCTGGATAATGGAGTGATGAAATGAAGGTCGATATGACTTATTGGGAAGATGAGATCGGTAAAACACCAAAGAAGATCACAGTTGAGGCGGGGCCATGTGCAATATTTGTAAGGTCAAAAGCCGAGTGGCAGATGGCGGTTGCCGCAGAGGATAAGAAGGTCGAAGCAAACAAGATGGTGCCGATCAAGATTGAGCCTGTCGAGATACCTGGAGGGGCGATCGCGGT
>LYOS01000005.1:14167-100686 GCA_001766815.1 Candidatus Syntrophoarchaeum caldarius | reverse complement strand
GTTCCATCTCCTGCAAACTCACCTGAGATGCCTTCCTCCCTCAACAACAAAATAAAGAGGTTGTGCAGAGCAAGCTTAACTTCTTCATCTGAATACAGTCTTTCTATCGTTTTGTAGCTGACTTTGAAACCAAACAAAGGCTCAAACAACTCCAATAATTCTTCTACATCCCTGTTTGATCTGTTCATAAGTCTTGCAAAGAGGAATAGCATAACCCTCTTCTCCAGGTCAAGTTCCTTTGGTCTTCCAGCTTTTTTCTGAATTCTGATCATCGCAAGAGCTTCCCTAACATATTCTGGAAGCTTTCTCAGCCTTTTCTTAACGAGTTCTCTCTTCCTTTCCCATTCAGCATATGGGTACTTCTTCTCTTCTCTCCTTATCTCCTTGACCAGTTCATCTAAAACAACCAATAACTCATTAACAAACTTCTTTGTTACTCTAAATTCCAGGTTCATATTCAGATTTTAACCAAAAAGTATTTAAGTATTTCTATGGATATACTAAAAATATGAGAAGGGTTGAAGTGAAGAAAGGTGATTTTGTGTTGAGGGAGGAAGTCGAAGTTGTTTTCGAGAAGAAAGTTACTCCTTTCGGTAATTCAGCGAAGGTTGATGTGCCAAAGAGGTATCTGGGGTGGAGAGCATATGTGATTGTTGTCAGGGATTAGTTGAATTTTGTCCCAAAACCGGGCTAACGGAGGAGGATAATAAGGGTGATGGAAAAAGGGTTATGATTTTTATTAAACAAATATTTATTAATTACTGCTAATATTATTAATATAGAGCCAATAAAATCTTAAAACCACAACCAACTGCATCTGGTTTCCGCGTTTTCGTTGTGATAAATGCAGTAGGCCCAGTATAAACATTTGGTGGCTTTGTCCATGAAACGTACTTGTGGTTTTTCCATTCGCCTATGCCAATAAGGAGCATACCTGATGAGAGTAAAACAACTTGTTCATTTGTAATCCATTGAGTAGGGATAAATATTGAAAAAATAAAGAGTATTCCACCTAAATAAACGAGCACTTTATACCAGGCGTCTATTTTAAATGACTTAAAAAATTCCATAAATTCCACCTTTAGGCATTACTCTGTTGTTTTGCTAAAACTTTTAAATTCATTTCTCGAAAGTTTTATAAATACGTTCTTGATAGAGGATAGGGACAAGAAAAATACTTTAAGATAGGTACTTAGGGATTTACTTTGTTAGATTAAGCAGAAGTGGGTTGGTTCAAAAATATGCCAGACGATAAATACATTAAAAATAAGACAAAAGAAGAAATCCTTGCAGATTTGAAGGGTACTGCCGAGCCCGGTTCAATTGTGTACGAACAACAAAAAATGGCGATAATCGTTAGGTGCGTTCAAGATTTGGAAAAATCATTGAAGAGCCTTGAAGAATCTATAATTAAAAGTTCTGAATCAACGAATAATTTGTCTAATAGATTATTTTGGTTAGAAGTATTTTTAGTAATAGCAACAATTGTGGGAGCAATTGCGACTGTTAAAATCGCATTTGGTTTCTGATCAACTTAAAACGCCATCCTTTAATGCTACTTCTTTTACCGACTTCTTAAACTCATCGGATGTAGCAAAGCACGACAAACTTGTCTCATTAGTTAACAAATGCTCAAATCCCTAAAATCCAGCTACAACGACAACGAGTTCGAGAAAATCTTAGAAGTAGTTGAAGAATGCCTTCAGAAAGATAAGGATAGTAACTTCATAACCGATAAGGAGAAGTCCGATGTGGTGTATGATCTCGCTTTCCTCGTCAACAAATGATAGAGATGAACAAGGAAAAGAACGAAAGGGATAAGGGGATTTCTTGAATGGCTTGAAAGAGAGAGCGGGGGCGAAGATTGAGGATTTACAGCTTAAGACGAAGATCAAGGAATATTATAAGTATGATTTTGATGAGCTTCTGGGCATCCTTAAGGAGAACAGGAAGAAGATATCTGTGAATCCATCAAGCAGGGAGTTTCAGGCGAATTTGAAAGAGGAGTTTGAGGGGAGTATAGGGAAGCTTAAGCCGTTGATTGAGAGGATTGAGAAGACGGATTGGCTGACTGATAAGCTGATCTATGAGCTTTAGGGGCCTGGTGAGGGGAAAATCCAGCGATAGAGAAAAAAATTAATACGATGAATTATTCTCCGTCCGCCGCATTAACTTACATAAACTCCCCCAGGTCCATCTGCCTGCACCCTTCCTCTCCTTCAAAGATCGACTCAATCTCCTCTTCTATCAGCTCAATCCTTGCCCGTGTATATGCCTCAAGCTCAAATTCATCTGCGATCCGCACGGTGGCATCAAGATACTTCCTGACCGAGCCTTCATGCACAGTCAGAATCAGGTTGTTCCCGCATCGGGTACAGGTTCCGGTCAGTGGCACCCGCCTGTACTTTGAGTTGCATTTTGTGCACCTCACCCCCTGTGTCCCAAACGCTCGCAGGTTCCCCCGAAGATCCCTGATAAAATGCGTGTTTATGACCCGCTCTGCAACATCTCGTGCATCAACAGCCCTGATCTTTTTTGCAAGTGTTAGCTGTGCGTCCATCTTCTCAATCATCGTCTCAAGCGTCTTGTAACTGCTCATCGTGGGACCAAGCGATATATCAGAGACGTGGTGTGTGAAATGGAAGTTAGAATACTCATCTCCACTTTCAAGCCTGTCTTCAACCGTTTCAATGAGTCTCTTTACATCCTTCGGGCTTACACGCCTCAATGTTGCCTCGTAGAACTCAAGCGGGTATCTCTCGCATATATCGATGTTGTGTGCCTCACTATCGATCTCGCGGGGGTTGATCTGGGTTGTTAGAACAAGCGGGGCATCCATCCTGCCGCCTCGCCTATCTGGCAGATACGACCTTGAGAAGTTTAAAAGCCCATCCATCAGGAGCATCACACAGTCCTCATCTCCATCACAGTTTCGCCGCTTTGAGGCATGGAAGAAGGGATGGGCATAGCATACAGCGGTTGATGTGAACCCAACGATCCTTCCAAGCACGCCTGCAGATGTATGTGGGGCAAGCCCGATCACGAGTGTACCGATCAGGTCATCAACCTTCTCTGCACGGTAGTAGGCTGGAAGATCATAGAACTTTACAAGCAGATCATCGATGAACTGTGAAACTTTGAGAAGATACTCGCCTGCATGCTGTGAGAGTACAATGTCCTGAACTCCAAGCTCGAGGATCTCATCTGCAAAAGACACCTCGTATCCAAGCTCTCTCAGCTTTGAAACTTTCACGTTCACCTCCTCTGGCTTAAAATGCGTCAGAGGCATATCTGTGAGATCGTATCTGATCGTGCCATCCTTAAATACCGATAAATCGTGCTTTGCACGTAGAATTCCCTTTTCAAATGGCTCAGGCATCTTTTCAAATGAAGTTAATCCTTTGACTCCCTTCAGTAGCTTCAGATCACGCTCAGAGAGTCTGTTCAGTGCACTCGTGTACAGCTGCTTTAGATCAACAGACCACGTTTTATATGGATTCAACCGTCCGTTGCAGCGTTTGCATCTCGTGTACTCGCTCTCAACCCGCCCACAGTTTGAACAGATATACCTGGGCGAAGTCCGATGGCCACAGGTGCATTTTAGAAGATATGTTTCCTGCCCGCAGTGATCACAAATTCGGAATGGGAGCTCAACTTCAATAAGACCTCTGTTGGAGATTGCAGTGATGATGGACCGTGTATTCCCACCGTGGTTGCCAACAGGAAATAGAAAATGTACAGATGGCTTCATC
The DNA here is from genome assembly GCA_001766815.1 of Candidatus Syntrophoarchaeum caldarius. Taxonomy (NCBI): domain Archaea; kingdom Methanobacteriati; phylum Halobacteriota; class Candidatus Syntropharchaeia; order Candidatus Syntropharchaeales; genus Candidatus Syntropharchaeum; species Candidatus Syntropharchaeum caldarium. The sequence goes on along the minus strand of LYOS01000005.1, from coordinate 96,934 downwards.
TCACGCCTTTTTGACTTTTCAGGCCTTCCCATCCTGCTTCCAACCCGTGCTGGGGCTTTTTCGCGGATCTCGATGCCCGAAAGTTTTGATACCGCTTCTATAACGTTCCCTGCTTCAATTCGTTCCCAGCGAGCTCCAGGTTCATCAAACCCAAGCGAGATGAGCAGGATACGTGGTTCATCAATCAGAAGAAGATCATCCTCAACCCTGTGGGGGATCAAAAGCCGCTCAAGGATTGATTTTATATCCTGATCATAGGTTAAATAGAGTCGTCCATCTTTGAGCCTGCCCTCAGAAACAGCTTCTCCGAGCTGATTGAACTCATCAAGGCTTATATCATGCCAGAGATAGGTGTATTCTGGGTGAAGTGGTACGCCAAGCTCTTTTGAGAGCTTTATCGCTGTATCTGGACCAATCTCAGAGAAATCTGATGGGTCGCCCCCTGCTTTTAGAAGATCGAGCTCCCACCACTCCTTGGTATAGCTTGAAGGCACGAGTGGGTGGTTGTTCTCAAGAAAGTCACCGTAGTTTACAAGAACCTCGCCGAGATCCACGATACGTTCGATCATCGGTTTTAACCGCTTTGCTTCCTCGATCGATGAGATCTTAACAAGCTCACCAGACTTCAATACCACGCTTGGTCCTTCGATCGAATCAACAGGCGCAATACCTGCTGCCTTTCCTGGAAGTTCGACCTTCATCTGCGTACCAGGTGCGATGAAATCATCGAGGATCGTCATCGTTGCAGGGTGAATCCCCCAGGTTGCAAGTCCGAGATTGCGTGCCCTTCCATACCTGATTCTGAAGCCTCCTGGCATGGATGGGTGTGAAAAGACAGGACGACCTGCGATGATGTCATTCAGGAATTTTTTTGAGGATTTGCTGCCTTCATCATCATCTGTTGAAGCTTTATTTTTTATAAGTCCGTCAAGCCAGTCCCAGCCGTCTATTCCCAGGCTTTCGACGTACTTCTTTATCTTTGGAGCTTTGAGGGCAACCCCTTCTGCGATCACAAGAGCCATACCACCCCTGACACGGGATGTCGATACCCGCTCAAGGCTATGGTAGCCCTCAACCTCCACAGGCTCTGTAGGTTCTCCATCGATGCAGACAGGGCAGTTCTCAACGATCAACCTGATTTCGTTGTCAGTTGGTGTGTACTGGAGGTTCGCAATCCGTCGATATATCGGTATCTCAGCCACATACCGCTCAACCTCCTCCTTTCGTGGTTTGTACCGCGAAAATCCAAGTTTCCTGCGAACATAATCTGCAACAAGCACTGAAAGAGCCTGTGCAGTTCCACCAGCACTTCTTATCGGCCCTGCATAGTATACCTTGATGTATTTCGATCCGTCATCGTTCTTTCCCTCTTCGACCTGTGAGATTCCCTCAATCGGAGCTGCAACCACTCCTTCAGTGAGTATCGCACTCGCAGACCTTATCGCCATCTCAACGACTTCAACCTTTGATTCGAAATCGCCAAACCTTCCTTCTGCAACATCAAGACCTATTTTAAGCGCAACTTCCTCTCTGGATGATAACTCACGATCAAGCTCACGAATTCGCTCTGCAAGCCCGTTGATCCCTACGAGACGCTCAACCCGATCTGCAAGATCCTTTGCAAGCGGTATCTCAACCACAGGTGCAGGATCATATCCTCTACCACGCGCTTTATTCGCAAGCTCAATTGCCTCATGGAGCTTCTCATTCAGCCGATCAAAGTAATCCTCAATCACAGATACCCAGCCTCTCCCTCGTTGTAGGCATCTCAGGCCTTAAGAGATTCCCCACCGCATCCCATGAATCGCCATAGATATGCATATTACACGAGAGAAGTGTCATCCTGCATTTCTTAAACCCTGTCTCGCGTGCTACCCACCAGAGAAGCCTCGCAAAACCGTACTGGTTTGCATGGGTAGCACCATAGGCATCGTTCGATCGCATAAATAGCGTAAGCCCAAGTGTCTCATCATCGATCGCCTGAAAGACATACGAGCGAAGGCAGGCTGGTTCATCGAGCACGATATCCCAGGGCCTTGAGATCGTGACAAAAGCCCGTCTCGTCCATCTATCCTCCTTCAGGCGAGAAACCACAGCAGCAAGTTGATCAACCCTCTCCCGTTCAAACCACCGCTCATCATCAGGATCACCTCTGGCGCGGGATGCGTATGTATAGACCTCTCCATCTTCGATCTTGACCTCAGGAAAGCCAATGACATACCGTGCTGCGTACTCCTCGCCGTAACTCTTTGTGAAAGGTGCCATATCGTCGATCATCTCCTCTAACGGATTTTCAATCCCAAGAAGCACGCGGTGTCCAAACTTTGCCCTGCCCTGTCGCTCAAAGACCTCGCCCCACTGGGTCTCATCCTCATAACCTTCATGATAAACAAGCTCGAGTGTCTCACGCCATCCGATGGGGATCGTCTTTGCGCGTATGAGCTTTGCATCTTCTGTTGGCGGGATCTCTTCAACGTCCATGATTTTTTTGATTATGTCCTCATCTCTTAAGTAGTAGTGAGCATTTACGATCATCAGTGCGATAGATCCGCATTTTAAACCCGTCCTATCTGCGATCCTCTTCTGGAGCTTTGAGAGCCAGAGAAGGTTCAGATTGAGATAGTTACAGGTATCGATACTTCTTGCAAACCCTGTGATATGGAGTGCTCCTTCGATTCCCTGAAGATAGACCTCCATCAACGCTGGTGGCATGTCTCCTTCTACATCCCACGGTCTTGCAATTGAGTAAGAGAACCTTCTTGTGTATGGATACTTCTTTAGAAGTTCAATCCCGATCGTTGTCTGGTCAATGGGTGACTGTATCCGATCGCTGTAGGTCTCTCCCCCCTCATCGCCGAGTATCACCCATGTTGAATCTAAGTTCTCCAGCTGTGAAGGAATGTTTGGGGCAAATCTTGATAGCACTAGTTCAGGTGATTTTATCACAAGTAAAATATCTGGAAGAAACTTTGTATCACCTCTGTTTGACCTTCGAATCACGCCATCAGAAAGCAGTCTCCTGTTTACAAGTGCATAGCCATCGGCCATATCTGCTGCAAATATCAGATCTGTCAACTCAGTTTCCCACCCATCTCCTTTGCGCTCAGAAGTATGTAACCCATAACAGCGATGATACAGAGTGCATAACCCCATGCCCTAACTGCATTGAGAAGGTTCTTGATGAAGGTGTACTCTCCCCCATACCTCCCACCGACCCTCTGTTCCTGCTTCGTGTAGTCGAGGATGAAGTAACTCCCAACGTCCTTCACCACGATAGGTTTTCCATTGAAAATCACCGCCTTAGCGATGACCTCATCAGTTGATAGCGTCCATGGATCGGCAACCCCCACTGCATCACCCTGGGTTCGTATCCTGCCACCCTTTACAGATACAACCCTGTGAGTGTAAGGCGTCAGGCTCTCAGGGGGATCAAAAAGGATGATATCTCCAACCTCAATCTTATCTTTGTCGATTGACTGCATCAGCACGAGATCTCCCCTATCAAATGTCGGACTCATACTGCCTGATACGACGACCGTAAAGAAGACGAGATTAAAGAGAAGGGCAAAAACGATCAGTGTGAAGACCGTGAGTGTCAGGACAAAACCGAGTATCGTGGGCGCATCAAGGTGCAGTAGATCTCGGTACTCGGCCATCTTCATGTTCAACCGCTCCTTTCGATCCCTGCTCCTTTTTATCTCATAGATTCTACCGAGAAATGCCATGAGAAGCTGCCCCTCTCCTTTCTTTACCTTATACAGCAGGTAAAATAGCACCCCTGTAATCGCTGTAATCAGCAATGCCGTGATATAAGCGTTCATCAGATACCACCGCTGAGGTACGAATGGATGAACTCAATGATAAATTTTGCACCCATGATAGCAGTAATTCCATGGTCATACGTCGGTGTTATCTCGACAATATCAAATCCGACCGTCTGCCCTGCAAATTTATGGATGAACTCCTTTATACAGGATGGTGAAATCCCGTAAGGTTCCGGGTTTGAGACGGCAGGTGCAAAAGAAGGATCGAGAACATCCATATCGATTGAGATGTAGATTTTATCATCACCGATCCAGGATTTAAGATCGTCTATTATCTTATCAGGACCCTGAGATGATAGATCCTCGCTTGAGTGGACGAGAATTTTCTCATCCTTTGCATACTCAAACTCCTCCTTTGATCCAGACCTCACGCCGATTATCGCAACATTCTCAGCCCCGATCGCCTCAACGATCCGCCTTGATGTGCAGGCATGGGCGTATTCATCTCCACCATAACTATCTCGCAGATCAGGATGCGCATCAAAGATGATCACGGTATCTACCCCTGTTGCAGGCACGATAAAGCTGCTCACCGTATGTTCGCCACCCATCACAATCGGAAGTTTGCCATCACGCAGAATATCCTCGATTGCACCGTTGACCAGCATCTTGAGATCAGTGATCGGTAGATTTACATCGAGATCCCCCATATCACAGATCAGAGCATCTGCAAGATCGGTATCATACCGAAAGCTATACCATTCAAGATTGCGCGAAGCTGTTCTGATCGCATCGGGTGCAAACCTGCATCCACCCCTGAAGGATACACTCTTCTCAAGTGGCATCCCAAGAATTACAACCTTTGCATCTGCATACGCAGATCGAGAAGCTGCAAAAAGGGGCTCTGTATACATCTACCTGATCTCGATCTTATACTTTCCCATCGAGGTGATGTAAGGTATCTCTTTGCCTGGCTCAATCTTTGCGAGCATCTCATCCGTGGTTTCAATCTCAATCGTTGTGTAATCGCCCATATCCATAAGCTGGACGACATTCCCATTCACAGATAACACCTGTCCCGTCTTTCGCTCAACGATCGGCACATAGACCTTTGCCGTGACTGGCTGTACAACAGAGCGTTTCTGATTATCAAAAATGCCAATGACATCCATTCTCGCTTTCGCAGATCCATGCTTGCCTGGTTTTGATGTGGAAAGCCCCACAATCACACACGGCTCATCATCTACCATTATGTACTTTCCCTTCTTGAGGGATCTTACTTCAACCTGTTCCTTCATCAATAATCTCTCCGTTATATTTGACGCTGTGGAAATAGTCCCGGGCGGATTCGAACCACCGTCAGCGGGTCCAAAGCCCACTAGGATTGACCTGCTACCCTACGGGACTTTCAGTTCGATCTCTTTTCAAGGACGCCTATTCTTTTATAACTCGATTTTCCAAGCACATCCACGATTGTTGGCCTGTCCTTGCTGAATCTTCCCACGTGCAGATGATACGGGAATGTAAAGAGATCATCACAGATACTGCGGATCTCATCCTCTGCAGACGCCTTGGATATTCCAACAAATAATTTACCGATCTTCACAGTGGTTTTCAGCTTTGCATCACCTATCTCAAGATCCCGTGCAAAATAACTCGGTCCCTGGACTGTGACATTCACAACACCATCGACATCCCTAACCCGGGATATAAACTTGCCTGCAGTCTCATCTCCAAGAAGGCGTTCTGGTACCACAGCAACTTCCATGTAATAATCTTCATCTTCTGCTGACATAGATATATCCTTAGATAGAACGGTTATATATTTGTATTTATTTATGTGTTGCAACCACTCGCGGCGTTGCAATAAAAATAATGTTTATATAGAGGGGTGTATAATACAGAAGTTGTGAATAACAGAGTATGAGGGGGTAGATCGCCTGAATTTCTCTGTGTTCTCGCATAGGGCCCGTAGCTTAGCCAGGTGGAGCGCACGGCTGATAACCGTGAGGCCCGGAGTTCAAATCTCCGCGGGCCCATCTAAAAATGACAATATGGAAACGATGGAAACATATAACGAAACTCGATCCCGATCGCCCTATATCAGAAACTGAGATCGAAGCGGTGATTAACAGTGGTACAGATGCGGTGATGATCTCAGGGACACAGAATATTACAGGAGAGAACGTTAAGAAGCTCATCGGGATGTTAGAGGGGTACAGCATACCAAAGATTCTCGAGCCTGCTTCACCGGCAGTTGTCTCATCAGAGGGTGTTGATTACATCTTTGTGCCGTCGGTCATAAACTCGGCCAACCCCGAATGGATCATCGGAAAACATATCGAATGGGTGATGATGGGCGATATTGAATGGGATATTGTTGTGCCTGAAGCCTACATCGTCCTTAATCCTGATTCTGCCGTTGGTATGGTTACCAGTGCAAGGACCGCACTTGAGAGGGAGGAGGTTGTGGCGTGCTGTATCTGTGCTGAGCGTTACTTCAAGTTTCCAATCATATATATCGAGTACAGCGGGATGTACGGTAATCCTGAGATTGTTAAAGCCGCAAAGGATGCACTATCTGAAGCTACACTCTTTTATGGCGGGGGCATAACGGGACGTGAGGAGGCTTTTGAGATGAAAGCCTGCGCAGATGTGATCGTGGTGGGTAACGCTCTCTATGAGGTTGGACTTGAGCGTTTTCTTGAGACAATTCCCTGATATGATAAACTTCGGTGGTATAATCGAAACATCAACGCTCGACTACCCTGGTAAGGCTGCGATGGTGATCTTCTTCAGAGGTTGCCCTTTCAGATGTATCTACTGCCAGAACGAGCATCTCTTGAGTGGCAATGACCTGATTGGTGAGGAGATCATTGAAGCAAAGATTCGGGATGCAAAAATCTTCATCTCGGCGGTTGTTTTCTCAGGAGGTGAACCGTTCATGCAGTTTGATCCGCTCTCAAAGCTTGCATCGTATGCAAAAGCATCGGGACTTCTTGTTGGGATTGAGACATGTGGATATTATCCAGAGAAGATCAGGGCGCTTGGCGAGCGGAGACTTATCGATTCACTTTTTTTAGATATTAAGGCGCCGCTTGATGATCCCAAACGATATGAAGAGATCACAGGTGTGAGGAATGCAGCAGAAGTGGTGAAAGAAAGTTTGAGTTATTCCTGCAGCGCAGACTTTAATCTTGAGGTGAGAACAACAGTATTCAAAGGAGTTATCGGACCAGACGAGATTGAGAAGATCGCACGCGCGCTTGAGGGTTTTGATGGGACCTATGTGATACAGGAAGGAATATCTGCACATCTTGAAACCTTTTCATACAACGAGATCAGGCGCATGGGTGAGATTGCAGCTACTCACCTCAACTCCGTCAGGATAAGAACAAAGGAGAAAGGCCTGGAAACGCTCAACTCCGGTAGCAGATGATGGTTGCACCACCTAAATTTACAACCTCAAAGTGCTTGAAATATTTTGAGATGTCCACGATCTCACTTCCAAGTGGTTTAAGAATTAGATCAGCACCCACGGCGGATGCAACCCGTGCGATTGACACCTGAAGTTCTTCTGGGGGTCTGATCGAATAGATTATATCTGCACCCTTATAAATTTCAATATCAGGTGATAAAATATCGTCCTTCACGTACCCAGGTGCATCAGACATCTCATCCTCAGGAATAATATCGGTCGTTCTGATTAAAATTCCTGATCGATGGATATGATCTGCCACCGCTGTATACTTACCAATCCCAACCTCAACCACAGGTCCGCTGTAATGCTTAAGTATGTATTCAGCAATAAATTTCTCAGCACCATCGACCATTACAGGTACGCGGGTACGATACGTGATAAATTTAACTTCGGTGGGTGAAGAGAAGAATGATCAAAATAAGATATTTTCAGCCAGAGGATCTCAGACGAGTTGTAGAAATAGCAGAGGAAGGAAAACTGCAGCAGGATCCAATGATATACGTTGAACTGTCCAGGTTATTTCCTGAAGGTTTTTTTGTCGCAGAAGAGCGAGGGATTATCGTTGGATTTGTAATCGCCATCATGATGCTCGATGGGGGTGGCAGAATATTTGCCATTGCGGTTGATAAATATCACAAAAGGCAAAAGATTGCAACAAAAATACTGAATACAGCATTTAAGATGTTCTGGGAGCGAAAAGTACCTTATGTTCAGCTTGAGGTCCGCGTTGATAATATTGCTGCACAACAGCTGTATAAAAAGCTTGGTTTCGAAAAAGAGGGGATTATACCTGCATATTACGCAGATGGCACAGATGCGATCCTCATGAAGAAGCAGTTACTCTATCCCCCTTTGCCGCACACCTCTGATATGTACGTATAGCCCGCAGAAAGTCTATACGCCTGAGTTCTGGCCATAACGGCATGAGGAAAGAGATACTGCACTCACTACCGCTTGCCTGCCATGGCATAAAATTACTTGTGCGATTCTCACCACCTGTGCGTATCATGTGATCCACGTCTCTGCTGTTGTTTTCGTAGAGAAACGCGGTGAGTGTATCTTCCGTGATTTCCTGAGGTGATAGCTTTCCTGCTGCAACCTCTTCACCTATTTTCTGGAGCGCACGCGTGATCTCTCTCTTTCCACTGTATGCAAGCGCGATATTAAGCCGCATTCCCTGATAACCCGCGGTTGCTTCTTCCGCTCGCTTGATCGCATCCTGGAGTGATACTGGAAGAAGCTTTATATCACCGATGGTGCTGATCCTGACTCTGTTTTTATGAATTCGCTGATCCACGCGAAGTTCATCAAATTTTTTTGTTATAAGCTCGAAGATTTTTGCTTTTTCTTCCTCATCGCGGTCAAAATTTTCGATCGAGAATGCATATAGCGTCAGATGTGAAATTCCGATATCGAGCGACCATTCAAGCAGGTCTTCAACGATCCTTGCACCATAGAAATGACCCCTGTAGGAGGCTTCCCCGATTCTGGATGCATATCGCCTGTTTCCATCCATTATAACCGCAAGATGTGCCGGGATCTCAGACCTCAAGACTTCCTTTTCAAGTACTCGCTCATACCTATGATACAGAAGGCGTTTGAGGTAGTTGCCAGCCTTAAAGATTTTCACTCAGGTTCACTTCCACGAGAGCGATAGTCTTTGTAATTTTCCATCGCGTAATATAGAGCATCTCTGCATGCGGGTTTAATCTGATAGATCCTGGATTTACCCTGTTTTGTCTGCATAAGAACGCTGAGTTTTGAATTCATAGCACCAAGCATCGCACACACTCTGCGGTAGGAATAATCAAAACCGTTATCCAGCAGAGCTGCATGAAGATCCATGGTTGTACATCCCTCACTCTCAAGGAGCGCATCAAGCATCGCCAGCCTGATTCCAGTCTTATCTTTCTTAAGGTAGTCCTTGAGGCGTTCTTCCATGAGTGTTATCTGATTTTTTTCATCAACCATCTTTAAAGTGGTATCGAAATATTGCGATATAAAGTTATGCATCAGAGCAGCCTTTTATGTGCACCCGGACACAGACTGGCGGCGAATTCGTGGATCGTATTTAAGCGTGATCACTAAAATAGATTAAGAAATGAGAATAAATATTTTAGAATATATAAACTTTTGATTTCTTTAATATGAAAAAAAAGTGAATATTTAAATATTGTTCCCAATTCATTACTTTTATATGGATATGGGTAAAGTGTTAAAGTCATTCAAAGGAAGTTTGAACTTCAACAGAAAAGTACCAAATCCATTTGCAAAGCTCGATCTCGGACCGAAAAAAAATCTGTTGGATGTTAAAAAAATGCGGAAAAACTCACTCAAAAACAAGTTCAAGATGCTCGCAGGTGATACTGTTGGCAGGAAGGAAATATCAAAAAAAGTTAAACCAGGTTCAGGCCAGAAAAAGGTGGAGAAAAAAATAGACGATGAGGATGATCTCTTTGATTTTGACGAGGTAGAGGAAGAGATTGAAGAAAAGGGGGAGTGGGATGAGGATGATGGAGGTGATGTCATGAGTGACGATGACTTTGACGAGGAAGACGACTTCGACGAGGAAGATGACTTTGAAGAAGAGGAGGACTTCGAGGAGGAAGATGACTTCGACGAGGAAGATGACTTTGAAGAAGAGGAAGACTTTGACGAAGAAGACGACTTTGAGGCACCCACACCAAAGAAAGGGGGTGAAAAAGATGACAACACTGCACTTCTCAACAGGCTTGAAGAACTGGAACTTAAACAGAGTAAAATCGACGTTTCACTGAGTATAATTAAGAAAGAAAACGATGAGATGATGGATAAAATAAATAAGCTTGATGAGACGACAATACAATTTTTAAGTTTATATGAAATCATATCCGATCAGGTGAATCCTTTTGTGGGCGAGAGTGCATTGAGTTCTGCTATAACCGAGCGGTTTGACCAGATTGAGGCAAGAATTGCGCAGATTGAGGGAATTGACGCGGTGGTCAAGAATATTGAGGCACGGCTCAACACAATGCAGGGTGACACAGGGGATGATCTTGCGGCACTCGGTGAAATGGTTACAAAACTCTCGCAGAAGATAGAAATGCTGGAAGCGCGCATCAGTGAAGGGGAGCACAACGAAGAGATTGATCTCAAGTTTAACAATGTTTTTCAACGTTTGACAGAGATCGGTATGGCAGAAGAGGAGATTAAAGCCGAGTTTGAATCATTCAAAGAGATTGTGAACGAACTTAAAGAGCTCAAGGCCCAGAAAGCCATCGAAGAGGAAACGAACGCTGGATGCGGATCTGTTGAGCAGATCGATGGGATTAAAAATCGTGAGCTTTCGGTGAATTCCCGAGGCGGTTGTCATCAAGGAGGGGGGGCTGTAGAATCGAGCCATGGTATTAACCCTGTGCAGTCACTTGTTCTCATAAGATGGGTTGAGTTTCTGCTGGAGCGGGTTGGACGAAACAACCTTCTTGAGGCGCTGAACTACTACGTCCATATCGGATGGATCGACAAGGAGTTAAGGAATCAGGCGATGGAGTATGCAGCAGGGATGGACTACTACAAAGATAAACCCGAGTGGAGACTCTCACCAGATGATCACAAGAAGTCACTCCTCTTTATTGAAATGATTCATGGAAACGAGATCGATATGATCACAGTCAACCTTGTAGAGCAGGAAGTGATGAAGCTCAAAAATCTGATGGGTGGAGAGTATGGGATTTAGCGTCTCAATGACATTTGCGATATTTCTCGTGGCGTTCATTGTTCTTGCAAGTATGCTTGTATCATCTTACAGCTATAGATCGAACCTGGTCAATGATGCAAAAGAAGTTCAGCAGGAAAGGATGTTGAACAAGATTCAAACGGATTTTGAGATAACAGACACAAGTTATAATGCTGAAGGAAATTTTCTGCTGATTGATGTCAATAATACAGGAAGCACCGTAATAAACGCGAGCAAAATTGATGTAATCCTTGATGGCAACCTGAAGACAGATTCCATCACAGCACTCACGATCGATGGTACAGCAACCTCTGTATGGGCACCCGATGAATGTTTAGAGATCAATATATCAGGAATTAGCTCAAATCCAGCACGTGTGAAGGTGATAGCAGCAAATGGCGTATCAGATTACTATTAAACTTGAGGGGATGAACCATGTCTGATGCTGGAGCATCACATATAATATTCTTTATAGCATCGATGATACTGGCAACGCTTGTTGTGGGGGCGATAAGTGTTAATGTCCAGTCAGTCGCTGATGCAACGAGGGGCAGTGGAACCGTGCTATCGAATCAGTTAAAGACTGATATCACGATAATAAGTGATTCGGCAATGATACCAACAAACGGAAGTTACAGGGTGTTTTATGTTAAGAATACGGGCAAAACAAACCTTGATATAAATCAGATCGATGTCTTCCTCGATGGTCGGTACATAACCGATAGCTCACTGATTCTGAAGGTGCTTGATACAGGTGAGACAACCTGGCGCGAGGGAGAAGTACTTGAGGTAAATATTGCAAGTTCAGAGATCTCAAGCGGGGATCATAGCCTGCGAATTGTCACAGAAACAGGTATCCTTGATACAATGGACTTCCGGATATGATCGAGAATGAATAAGAAAGATTTGAGTTTTATCATCGCACTGATTGGTCTCATGATTGCAGCCACGAGTTTCTTCTATCCATGGTACAGCCTGAACATAACGCTTGAGGTGCCTGATACACCACCCATTGTGGTCAAACTTGTTGTTGGTGCAAACTCGATCGAGGCGATGAGTGGGAACCCAGAGATTGACACACTACTTGACTCACTTGATTTGAAAGGAGAATATGCAAAGTACGCCTTCTTCTTCATACTTGCCCTTGCTCTGATTGGTATCCTCAGAAGAAAGTTCCTTAGGACGGGTATAGGGCTTGTGATGTATGTACTCGGCGTGTACATCCTGCTCTACCTCTATCCATCCTTTGCTCCATCCCTCTCATCAGGTGGTGAAATCACGATCCTTGCAGTGGTTGAAATTTTAAAAGGAGGTTATCTGCTGATGACAGGTGGAATTGTGATGGTAATTGCTGGGTTGGTGGCAGCGGGATGAGTAGCTATTGGTCAAGTAGTAGCATTTTAACACTTTCAGGTAAATTCTTAACAGCCTCGCCAATTATTTCTATTCTGCGAGTGACCGAATCTTGTAGTTGAATTGAATTAAGGAAGTCTTCGATTGTTTTATCTTCCACATAGCTTTCAATAAGCCTAATACTCTCTAAAATGTGTTCAAGAAGTATTTCAGGGTCTTTTTTTATAGTATTACTTCCTGTTCACTGAGGATTCTATCCTTTAGAAGAGGATGCAGAGAATTGTATGTCAGGACATCAACCTTCCTTTTCAATAACTCTTCAAGTTCTATTTTCAAGCCTGCAAGATCCAGCAGGCTTTTTCTCCCTTCAAACTCCACAAGAATGTCAATATCACTCCCTGGACCCGCCTCCCCTCTTGCAAACGAGCCAAAAAGCGATGCCCGTTTGACATTATGCTTTCTCAAAACATCAATAATCTCCCTTTTCATTTCCCTAATCTGATCATACATTTCTTAAGCCCTCTCTATTATCTTAACCCAGTTATGAGATTTATATATTTTCTATCAGAGATGGCGTGCTTACCAGCAGTGAGAAGAGTCATGTCAAACAACCTATAACAATTATCTAACCCACTCATGCCCTTTAATCCTTTCGATCAACTCCATGATTTCCCCATCTGCTTTGATTGCTTCATAAACCTCCTCAATCGTCTTCATATTCTCCCTTTCCAGTTTCTCAAGCTCTCTTTCCCTATCAGGAGTCAAATCCCCTTCAAGCTCCCGCTTCCAGTAAAGCTTACTCCAGCGGTTGTACCTGTTGCTTCCAGATATTTATTATCTTTTCTGATGGCTTACACTATTTTCTCTAAGTAATCTTTTTTGTTAAACCTCGCACTGAGATATATTATTTTTATACCATTTTCTACCAATTTTGGAAACTTATTTTTGATTTCTTCATGCTTTGTATAGTGGTCGTTATAAAATGACCAATATTCTTCTTCATCATAAGAAATTATAGGAAAATTGCTTAAATAATCAGTTCTCCACAATAGAAAATCTTCAAAACTATCTTTCTCTGACTGCATAGATAAAATGTATAAATCCAGAAGAGTTACTACATAAACTCTTACTGAATTTGGGATTTTCTGATAAATTTTGTCAGTTCCAGCAATGCTATCACATTCTCTGTTTAGAGTTAGCAGTGTGGGGATAAACCCATCTAACACAACTATTACTCCTTTAACGAGATTTTCGAAATTTTTGTCTGTGAGGTGAAAAAGTAAGTCTTTATTTTTTGACAAGAAGTCTAATGTTCTTTTTCCTTGATTCAATCCTTCCTTGACTTTGCTGACAAAAGCAGGAACGACTTTATCCACATTACCAGGAATCTTCCTAAATACTGGGTGAGATTTAACTTCTACTACCCACAATGACTTATCTAAGAGTAGAATTATATCGCTTTCATAAGTTTTTTCATCTATCTTGTATCTGAAATTTTTAATGATATTTTTGTTAAAAAATTGTGGAAAGATTTTATTTACCAAAATCTCTACTATTTTTCCCTTCTTTTTTTCATCAGCTTTTTTAAGTTTCTCAGATAATTGAATAGAATTTTCTATTCTGATATTCGTGGTTGATCCAAGAATAAACGGAAAAGGTACGATGTAATAAACCTTGGAGTCTTCATCCTGCACTTTTAAAAGTGGTTTGAGAAAGAAATAGAATTTCTGATTGTATTTCAACTCCAAAGATTGTAAATCCGTGCTGAGCCATTTTAAAATACTTATTGCTTCTTTTAGCCTGAGTTGTATAAGTTCCTCTTCTGAATCAACTCTCCAATTTATCGAAGAGATAACTTTGAAAAATCTATCAAAATTAGTTTGATGCTGTATGTAGCTCTCAAGAATTTCGTTTTCTGAAAGTATTATGCAGGATGACCATTTTTTAGGAAATATTCTATTTGGTTCAGCTAAAAAACATAAATTTCCATATTCTTCCTTATTTTTGAACTTATAAACTTCGTTGAGAATCCCTTCTAAATCTACTTTTGAATAGATAATACCCATTAGGACCATCTCCATTACGGTTAATGAACCAATGTGAAAACCATATTCTTTTAAAAATAGGTTGTCAAGGTGAGCATATCTTTCTGTGGTGTATTCAAGATTCCAACTTACATGAACATCTAGAGGCAATGTCAACAACCACTCTTCTATTAGGTCTTTTTCCCTATACGACAAACAGAAATCCTCTAGGTCTCTCATACCTATACATTTTTCAAATAAAATCTTATTCCTCATAGAGAAATCATAGAACTTAAGAATCAGTTGTTTCCTCTCGGTATTGAATTGTGCTAAAGAAGACAGATATAACAGATTTTCAATAATTTTATAAATGCTTTTAACCTCTTTCAATCACTCTCACCCACTCATGCCCTTTTATCTTCTCGATCAACCCCATGATCTCCCTATCTGCTTTGATTGCCTTGACAACTTCAATTATTGTTTTTAAGTTCTCATTCTCTAAATCTTCTAAATCTTTCTCTTCTTCTGGTTTTAGATCTCCTTCAAGCTACCCCTTCCAGTAAAGCTTACTCCAGCGATCGTAATCTACCGGCTTAAGGTGATTTGAGACCGCCTCTGCGAATTTTTCTTTGAAGTAGAGTTCATACATCATTTTTTTCCTTTTTTGTCCTTGGCAATTTAGAAAGGACATAGTTTCTTATTTTATATGATATTTCTAAGGCCTCCAGAGCATCTTCTGATAATGGAAGCTCAAATTCTGGATATCTTGTTTCCACTGCAAAAGGGGAAAGTTTCGCAGCATCTTCTTTCAATTTCGAAATATCTTTGTCTGTTAAGGATGCGAGCTCTATAAGTTTTTCAAGAAGGTGAGTTTTGGGGTATTCTATTTCAAGCCAGTTTAGATACGCCTTCAGGCATTTTTCAGATGCCTGCTGTGCATGGAAACACACCACATCTGCCATATTTTCATCATTTAAGAACCTTTCAGCTACCTTGAGGTCCTTGTCAGCTTTATTAATCCATTCTTTTATCCAGTCAAGCTTCTTTTTCATAGATCACTTTTCCCTTCTTTATAATGGTAGTGATAAAAGACTGTGGTACACCTGTCCACTCCTCCACCTCTTTCTTGGTGTATATAAACACATCAATCGGATAGATTATATCTGATAGAGCAAGATTCACAGGAACCACTCTTTTGTATCTAGGTTTCTTATCTTCATCAACAATCACAAGTATGTCCAAATCACTGTCTTTTCGAGGCTTACCGTAGACATAAGATCCGAAAAGAATAATCTTCACAGGATTAACCACGCTGAGTATCCTCTTAACAATCTCCTCAATCAAATTCTCATCTACCCTCTCCACTTTTACCAATACCATATTTCACTCTCCTCTTACCTTAACCCACATGCCCTTTAATCCTCTCAATCAACTCCATGATCTCCCTATCTGTTTTGATTGCCTTGACAACTTCAATTATTGTTTTTAAGTTCTCATTCTCTAAATCTTCTAATTCTTTCTCTTCTTCTGGTTTTAAATTCCATTCAAGCTCCCGCTTCCAGTAAAGCTCACTCCAGCGATCATAATCTACCGGCTTAAGGTGATTTGAGACCGCCTCTGCGAATTTTTCTTTGAAGTAGAGTTCGTAGATCATTTACTCCGTTTGGCTCTTAAGATACTTTTCTGCTTCTGCTACAAATCTTTTAGCTGTCTCCAGGCTCTTCTTAGCTTCCCTATCACTGACGGTAAAACCCGTGGCGTAATCCCCTTTCTGTCTTAAATCGTATGCTCTTCTCAATGCCTTACCCAGCTCCTCCTTTAATATGTTTGTCTTGATAAAATGCTCTCCAAATAAACTTATTACACCTTTGTGAGAGGATGCACTGATACCTTTGCTCAAAAGCATCGCTTCAGCCATGAAAAACATCGTATAATAACATCTTGAGACGCATGAGTCGTAATCACAATCATCCAGGGTAATTTCAGCAGTTCTCAAAAACCTCTGTGCTTTCTTTATCAGATCTTCTATCTCTTTCATACCGATACCCCCTCCCTCCTCACATTCAGGAAAAGAGGAGAATTATAAGACCTGAAAGTGCCTTCTGGAATCGCCATAACTGATACCAGCTCCCCCCTCTCAATGAGGATCTCAAACAAAAGATCGTTGAGGCTCTCCTCTACTTCCGAAGGGCTAATCTCCTCTCCGACTACAACTAAGAGATCGATATCTGAATCCTCGTCCGCATCCCCCCTCGCATAGGAGCCATAGAGTATGACCTGCTTTATCCCTGTCCCATAAAGGTCCAGAAGGAATTTCTTTATCTTCAGTACAAGCTCCTTAATCTCAGTGGTTGTTCTCATTTTTACCCTCTACTACCATTATTCATGGGTGGGTTTTATCTTTTTGGTAAACTTATTACAGAATCCTAAAATTTATGGTTCTACCTTTTATCCGAATCCAACAGCTTTTTCAGCACTAACATGCCACCATCCACAAATATCAATGGAACAAGCGCTCCGAAGCAATAACCAGCATAGTGGGCAAGAATGTTTATTCCCTTTGCATTTACAGGAAATAACCCCACAGTTGATCCAAAAAGAAAATAAACCGTAAAAAGAAAGATCATAAGCTTGTAAATCTTAACTTTTGCATTCTTTTGTTTTATCTTATTCCACTTGTCGATAATTTTAGAGATTGTCATCGTTAGACCATTTTTAGCCAGATATAAAGCTACCAAGCAGAATAAAAAGATAAAAACAGACATCCAGAACCATTTATATGTAAAAGTGATGATCAATAGATTAAATGCGAGAATTGAAAAAATGAAATGGATATTTAAAATCTCCCATTTTTCTCTGATATACCGGTAAACAGAGTATAGGAGATAACCAGCCAAACCAGAAACAATGCCAGAAAAACCCAAAAATTGCCATAAAACCCCAAAAGATGGTGGGGGCGCTGATGCAAGATAAATTGTTGATAAAGAACAGAGTACTGGTAGTACAGTAAAAAATAGAGCCATATTGATGTAGAATTTCTTTTTATCGGTCCTGAAGAAGAGTATCAAGTAAATTAGAATGAAATAATTAAGTAAATTCCCTCCTAAGTGATGCCATAAATCTGTATGGACAAAGTTGGAAAGGTATATGCTGATCCAGGTGGGATTGGACGTCTGGAGGATGAGAACTCTCTCAAGCTCTGGATGAAGATAGACCATGATGTAAACGATGATCAAGAACAGAGGTATTATGAAATAAAAGATAAACCAGTCAAGCTTCTTATCATCCTTTAGGCCACCAAAATCAAGGTAATTCTCTTTCATCCCTCCACCAACCTCACCCACTCATGCCCTTTTATCTTCTCGATCAACTCCATGATCTCCCTATCTGATTTGATTGCCTTGACAACTTCAATTATTGTTTTTAAGTTCTCATTCTCTAAATCTTTTAATTCTTTCTCTTCTTCTGGTTTTAGATCTCCTTCAAGCTCCCGCTTCCAGTAAAGCTCACTCCACCTATCATAATTTACGGCTTTTAAATGTTTTGAGACCACCTCTGCGAATTTTTCTTTGAAGTAGAGTTCGTAAACGAGGTTATCTGCAATCTGGCGGTCGAAAAATTCTATTACATCTTTGAGCTTGTTTCTGCGTTCCTCCGTAGCGTTGAGGAAGAGGGGGCGGTCTGCAAGGATTTCATACAGTTTCTGCATGAATGGTGATCTATTCATCGTTATTCAAACCTTGATATGCTACGCTACTATTCACGATATGCTTCATCATGGTGCTTGAATGTGACGAACCTGACATAATCCTTCTCAATTTTGAATATTATCACGAAAGATCCAGGATGTGTCCTTCTCAGTCCCTTCATCCCACCTTTCAAGGGTTTATAATGCTCTGGATTGCTCAGAATTTCCTCAATCTTTGATTGTAACCTTACAAAAGTTGTATAATCTTTTTTCTTAAGTTTCTTTGCTATTTTAAGAAACTCATCAGAGAAATCTGCCTTATAGATCATAGATCTTCAAAAACAGCTTTTATCTCATCCAGATTCTCACATCTCTTGAACTTACCCTCCTCAAAGTCTTTTAATCCCTTTTCTATACTCTCAATAAACTCTTCATCACTGTAGACCAGAAGCTCATCTCTTAACTCCTCAAGCTCCTCTTTCCTCCTCTCAAGCCTCTCAATGAATTTTGTTATGTCATTCACGATATCAACCAGGACTTTCAGGGTCACTTATTCACCTCACTTTATCTTTGCTTTTTATCTAAATATAATCATCCCTACCCCCCACGCCCTTTTATCCTCTCAATCCGTTTTAGACACACACTGTATGCCCAACAGTAAAGATGTGGGTGAATAATACTGGATTCATGGTGCTATTCTCCTCCAAAAACTTTATACAACAACATCATCCTTAAATATACAAACCCACTACTATTAGATATGATGGAAACTTCCAACACGAATAATAAAACTCATCAGACCGAATGGATAACGATCTCTCTGGACGAGTATGAATCGATGTTGAGAACGATCGAGACGTTATCCGATGAAGATCTCATGGAGCAGATCAGTGAGGGAAAGAGAAGGGAAGCAAAAATACGAGATTTTGAAGCCGTTGCAAGGGAGCTTGGTATCTAAAACTCATCCTTGTGTTTTATCGCCTCTATTGTAACTGTTTTCTCAGCATGATTTATCGTGTAAATGATTCTGAATCTTCGTTCAAATCGCAGTTCCCAGTATCCATGGAGAGGTTTTCTGAGGGGTTTTCCATGCACTTCAGGGTTCTCACTCAACTTTCTGATTTTAGATGCAAAACGCCTCTGAATCTCTTTGTCATATCTTTTAAGTCGCTTTTCAGCAGCTTCTTTTATCTTGATCGTGTAAGTATTCACACGATGAGTATTTTAAAGGTGATATATAAATGTTTTTATATGTATTCGTATATTCTTCTACGATGACTATCTCCAAAAGCTTTTTGAGCTTTTCCACATCTTTTTGAGACAGTCCACAAAGAACTTCATTCTATCCAGTCCAGCCGTTTAGAACCTCTCAACCCTCTAACAAACTCAGCACTATCTACATCATATCCCCAGGCACCAGAAGAAGCCTCCACCACATCTCCTCCAAGCTCCTTTAACCTCTCCTCCCTCACCATATCAAGTAACGAATGAAGCTCCCTCTCCAGGGCAAGTAGCTTTCTCTCCAAATTCACAGCAGATATCATAATTTTATCTTTGCCTTTCATCTAAATATAATCACCCCTCCACCATCCTCACCCACTCATGCGCCTTTATCTTCTCAATCCACGCCTGCACCTCTCTATCACCCACAAGCGCCATGTAAACATCCTCAATCATCTTCATGTTCTCATTCTTCAGTTTCCTGAGCTCCCTTCCCTCATCGGCTGTTATACCCTCCAAATGCGCCTTACAGTAAAGATCAGCCCAGCGGTCGTATCCTCACTCTCTCGGGTATTCTCAACCGCTCCTTAATTTTGTTATACAACTCAATCATATCTCGCTGTTCCATCGTCACAACAACGGCATATCTTTGCTTGTATTCTTCATCAATCATCCATTTGCCACTACAGATAACCACCAGCTTCAATGATTCGTCAATATAGTCTGGTGTACGGTCTATCAACCACATCCGCTTCTGAACCGTTCCCTTCTTCGCTAACGTTACACCTGGAACCAAAGATATCTCATTACTTCGTAATAATGGTGGAACACCCTCTTCTTCGGTATCAAACGTCTCCATTTTGGCGTATCTCTGTTTTATCTGTTCAACATCAACCCCTCTAAAAAGATGAAACTCCATCGTAACACCAAGGTACTGCTTCCTCGTCATTCGAGTTGGAGGATCAAAAGCGAGTGTAATCGAAATAGTTCTTCTGCCACTGCCTCTATAAAACTCCACTGGAACTGGAATCTCATAGATAACAATATCGTCCAAATTTATCTCTCTTTCATCGATCAAAAGCACCCTGTTCTGGATAGAAAATGCTCTATCAAGACTCGGATGTCCATAACCATAAATGTTAAGCAGCTTAGATTGGTCCTCTTTAGCTGAACCTTTTAAATCGATACTATCCAAGGGAGGGGGTCTTATATCAGGTATCTTTGCAGATGCAACCAGTAGTGCTTTTATCAGGTTAGAAGTTGCATCAGGAAGCTCTCTCCACAATTTTGCAGCCAGATGAGATACTTTAGCTGCTGAAAAGCTTGTTCCGTCCTCAACTCTGAATAATCCCTCTGTAAGGAAATTCTTTTCCGTTGTGATTACTCCGATAGAAGGATCTGTTACGATCCCAGACCCCTTTTCAGATGTTAGGTCCCCACCAAACTCTACTAAATCCGGTTTAATCATTCCGTTTACACCGGGTCCCGTCCGTGTGAAGGGGGATGGAAACTCTTCAAAACCAGCCAAAGGCGAGGCAAACCACCTATTAGCAGATCCCTGTTCCAAACTCAGAGAACCAACCGTGAGAGCAAGCGCAGAAGTCGCAGGATCAATTACCTTAGCATTCGGATCATCCAGCAAATAAGCCGGGTACCTACTTGCAGTTTCTTCATCGAGATACTCCACCCCCGTCCTACTGTCCTCATAATTTCCAGCAGAAACAACAAATAGAATGTTGTTGTCTCCGTACTCAAGCGCAAGCTCATCAATAACCGCTGCCAATCGGTACTGATAATCTTCTGGGTGATATATCTTTTCAGGATCACCTATGGATAAGTTTACAACTCTAATGTTCTCATAATGTTCAACAAAATACTTTATCGCCTCATCTAGCTGCGTTTCGGGAAGTTTTTCTTTATCGTACTCGCCATTCTCATCACACACCCGAGCAGAGTATATCCAAAGTTCTGGATTGAATTTCTTCTCCTTAATATATTCTCGCAAATCACCATACAAGGCAACACCAGCGACAGCAGTACCGTGGCTATTCTCATCAACCGGGGATTTCCCATCCAGATATGATTGAGCATCACCTATTGCACTCTTTAAAAGTGGGTGCCCGCTCGTTATTCCAGAGTCAACAATTAGGATGCCAGGAGCATCATCCTCTGGAGATGGAATCTCACCAATTTCATCTAGAGAAATTCCCTTAATTTTCGCCAAGTCTAAAGTGGTCTTAGGAGGTCTATCTACCCTTGCTACTTGGGGCAGGTTAAGAATATCATATAATAAAGTTGATGGAACTTTTGCCCGTATAATAAACAATGCTCGTCCTAGATAGAAATCCGTAACTTCTCCGCCATTCTCCTTTAATATTCTATCTATTCCATCTTTCCATGAGAGCATCTGTTCTCGATACTCTCTACCCAAATGCCACAATTCAATATCCAGTATAGCGATATCTTCATCTTTTAGTGGTTCTTTCCTTAATCTAACCCCTATCTTTTCACCAGGAGCTATTTTGCGAATATCTTCGAAGGCATGGATGAATGCGTGTTTTGCATTTTCTTGGTCGGGCGGTATTTCATTAGCGTATTCTTCTATCATTCTTTTAAACGCAGTCAAATGCTCATCATCAGCAAATACTACAACAGCGTCTTTATAATCCACGCCAAGAATTTTAAGCCCCATTCTACCAAGATCATTCTCGTTGATTGGTGAATTTGCCTCTATCTTAAAGATTAACTTGGGATCAATTTTATCTCCATATTTGCTTTTCCATTTTGAAAAATCTTCAATAATTTTTTCACTTTCATCCAATGCTTTCTTACCAAATGTTTTTCTTTCAGCATCGCTCCTTACTTTCCTTGGCTTTGGGTATGCTTTCCTTTTCTTTCTTGGCAAACCCTCCATTACCACAGGCAAGGGCAAGTGAGGTAATCTCTCAGCCATTCCATTCACCCCCTCATGGCTTTATTTCTAATCTCAATTCGTTCTCTTTGCTTCTCAACATATTCATCCAGCACGGCCTTTGTTAGAGACTTCTTATCCGAGAGTATTACCTCTTTTATTGCATTCAAACAGATTGTTTCTATGTCTGCTGGACTCATACCATCTGTTTTTTCTGCAAAATACTCTAAATCCACCTTTATCGTTCTTATTCCTCTTAGATATTTTTTGAAAATTTCAACCCTCCTCTTCTTATCTGGAAAGCCAAAATAAATAAGTTCGTCAAATCTTCTCCATAAAGCAGGATCTAAAAGGTGTTGATGATTTGTTGCAGCAATTATAATGGATTCGCCCTTAAAATTATCCAGCATCTGAAGGAAACTATTAACAACCCTCTTCATCTCTCCATGTTCAAACGGGCTATCTCTCTCCTTTCCAATGGCATCAAACTCATCAAAAAAGACGACCCACTGCCCCCGCTCTATAAAATCAAATATTTTTCTCATGTTTGATGCAGTTTCGCCCAGATAAGAAGAGATTAACCCGTCAAACTTAACATAAGCCATCGGCCAGCTAAGTACCGTACTTAATACCTCCGCAGCAAGAGTTTTACCACATCCTGGTGGACCAAAGAATAGTAATTTCATCTTAGGTTTCAGCCCACTAACTTCAAGAACCTCCCTTTTTTGATTTTCTAAAATTATTCTTCTGAGAGTATTTTCTATGTTTTCTTCTACTACTATCTCAGACCAGTCCTTTTTACATTCTTTTATTTCCACCAGTGGCAGCCCCCTCTCTGCATCCCGTGGAATTTGCAATGCTTTTTTATATCGTTCTGAATAGTTTTTAGTTTTATTTCCGTTGTATAAAATACGACACAAATCTTTAGCAAGTTTATTATTATGTTTTCGCTCCTCATCCTCAATTATTTCTTGAGCTACTTTAAAAAACTCATCTCTTGCTCCGCTTGCAAATGCTGCGAATAGTTTCCTGTACGCCTCCGCGCTGTTCATTATAACCTCATTTCATTTACAGTTCACATGATAGTAAAACTTTTCCACCTGCTCCTCGTAGTACTCTTCTTTCAGCCTTCTCAAATCGATCGGTTTGTCCAGCTTCTTTTTAACAATGGAGCACCATTCTTCAACAAAATCTTTCCCAGATTTCTCAGGTTTAATCACTATCTCATCCTCTTTAACCTCAAAACTGACCTTTGAGCCTTCTTTCAACCCAAACTTCTCTCTAATTTCCTTGGGTATTGTAACCTGTCCTTTTTTGCCGACAGTTCTTATTCCTACCATATGGTATGAATGGAATTGAATGATTTTAAAAGCTTTCCCCTTCCACCCACCCCCTCATCACCTCATAATCCCGCTCAGAAATCTCCCCCATCGCCTTCCCGACTAAATGCTCGCTCCATTTCTTCTTGTTTGTAATGAGGCGTAAAGCACGCCTCATACACCCATGTCCTACCTGCGGTAGGACTACGCTCTTCGAGCGAGAACCCCAGCCGAAGGCTGGAAGTCCAGCTGGAGCGTAGCGGAATGCTGGACATTTGAGGATGAACTTTGTAAAAGTTCATACCGTGTGGGCTTTCGGAAAGCCTACCCATATCATCTTGCCCCTGACAACCTCAAAGTTCTCCCGGTTAAGGATGCATAGCCAGTGGCTCATGATCTCACCCTTCCCCGGTCTCAGACCGCAACGATACAGTCACCATGCTGAGAAGTAATCGAGTATATATAAAATACGAGTAAAAAAACAAACCCCCTACTTGGGGGGCCACTTCTCTTCCAAAAATCCGGGTATACGTCCTGAGTCGCCTGGACCCACGAGGATATTCCAGCCAAGCGTATCCTCAAGCTCGCCGGATATTCTTGCCGTAAGTCCCGGTATGATCAGGGTCTTGTGTGTCACCGCCTCCTCAAGGTTAATATCCGCCTTCTCCATAGTCTCCTTGACCTTCGAGGATGTCAGTTGTCCACCTGCAAGTGCTGCCTCAACACCGATACCATCGGTATCAACCACAAGGATGTAACAGTCGATGTTGTTGGATGCAACATCGCTCTCCACCGTGTAGTACGTCAGTGCGAAGTTCGTTGTCATAAAGACCGGCGACTCCTCTGTCGGATTTCCAACAACTTTTACGCCTGGATCAACCTGTACAGGTCTTCTTGGATCGACATAGATGTTATCAACAAGCGTTCGCTGGATCATCACGGCGTACGGCTCGATCGAGTGGAGGATCATGATGTCAGCATACCTGATCGTGAAGACATCTGCCAGCACAGTCTCCCAGTAAGTTGCATCGACAGGGTCATCATATACCATCCATGTCGTTAATGGGACCGACATGAGCGGGTATGCGATATCTTTCTGACCTTCAACGATCCCCGCACGCCTTATCTGGAGAAATCGCTGGAGTGTCTGCTCAAGATCCTTCCCTGTCGGATATGTCCCTGGATCAAGCACCAGGTCACTGATTCCCATCTTCTCAAATGATACCGCCATTGACTTCAGGAGATCAAGGTCAGCGGGTGCGTAGAGCGTGACGGCAACGTTGTACTTCTTTACAAGTTTTGCAACATCCTTCCAGTTGTCCTTGTTTGCTGCATAGATGAGTGGATTCTTATCGGCTGCAACCTCAAGCCCTGCCTCCAGAACCTTTGGATCAAATGAGCAGAGAACAAGCGGGAGAGGTGTTGTCTCAAGAACCTTCTTGACACATGCTCCAAATTTTGCTGGATCGTTAGACGCCGACCTCACTGCGATACCATGGAGCCTCAAAAAGTCCCCTACATAGAACTTCTGCCAGTCTGTGATCGCCTTCACCCTTGCAACAAGATCGGCTTCATCCATCGTATCCCAGACGTCATAGATGAGTGCAGTCTCATTGAAGAATGTCAGCTGGTGACGGTGCATCACATCCTCGCCACCGATCTTTATCGCGCGCTCACCAACGCCAAGTACAATCTCCTTTATCTCTGGTGCTAAAAGCTCTGAAAGCTCCTCGTACTTCTTCCTGAACTTATCCTCAAGTATCGGCTTGCATTTTTCGAGCTTATCTTGCCGCTCGATGAGTTTTGCAGCAAACGCCATGCACGTTGCTTCACCGCACTCACCGCAGTTGGTCTTTGGGAGATAGTCATAGACCTCGAGTGGACTTGATAACTTCATCCTTCACACCTCCAGTGTTACCCAATCATCGATCGGGACAGATTTTGCTTCAACATCCCCTCTGAGTGTTCGGGTAATTTCCTTGACCGTTGCAGCAGCACCTGGGTGCATCATCATAAAGACATCTCCCCCGGCCATACCGAGTGTCAGACCTGTAATTATCTCGAACAATGGTCCTCTGTACTCACGGGGTCCCCAGTCTGAGTCGTCCTTGATCGGTGATTCCTTCATCCATGCCTCTCTTGCACCCCATGCGTTCGTGATACCACATGAGATCGGGAAGTTCAGATCTGTATCGCCTTTGAGCGCCATCAGCCGCATACGCTCGATATTCGTGAAGGCATAGTCGATACCATATCCAAGCGCTGCGGTCGTTGGATCAATCACGAGATCCTCTCGTTTCACGCCAGCCTTGAATAGATACCTGTTCAGGGTCTTCTGATTGTTTATATCAAGCTGCGTCCATGAGAGTAATGTGTGCCCGTGATCCATCGCTGCTTTTGCGATCCTTTCATAGTCCATGTTGAGGTTTGCCGATGCGATCAAACACCTCTCACCCTCTGCAACCTCTGCCGCAGCCTCAAGGACTGCTGGATCTTTGTCAGGATTTCCTGAACCGCCGATCACGATCGGGACCTTTACAGCCTGCAAAACCTCCTCAACAACCTTTGCAGCCTCTTTTGGTGGGGTATCCTTGATAAGAGGATCGGTACTGATCAGGTGAATCGTTACCATATCGGCCCCAAACTTCTCAACATTCTTCTTTGCCCACTCGCCTGGACTCTCCATTACATCCTCATAATGAACCTTCACCGCTTTTGCAAGCCCGATTGGCATATCAAAGCAGTCAAGTGTTATTGCAATGGGGTTTGGCATTGGAGCTGCGTAATTGAAGAATGGTAGAGCACGCTCACCGCCGACTGTAACCGTTGTCTCACGTGTTCCGCCATCTGCTTTTGTTGCACCAATCGTGACCTCTTCCACTGCGGTTGTGTACTTCTCAGGCTCAACCGAAAACTTCTCATCGAGTAGTTTCTCAAGTATCTCTGCCTCAGCAGCACCCACAGCAGGTGGAACGCCCACAGGTTGCATCAATGCCCCAACCGGGTACCCAAGCATCTGTGCAAGCTGCATCAGGTTCATTCCGATCTGTGCTGCTCCCTGGCCGATTGCAAGCTGTAGTGCCGCGGCATCTCCACCACCGCCTTCCAACATCTCGATCTCCACATCACCATCTATCACTACATTCTCAAGCTCTGCTATCTCGTACTTCTCAAGGATCTTTACTAAATCCTGGAAATTAATCGTGGTCATTTATACTATCACCTCACCCAAATTTTTCCTTCAATCAAACTAACCCTTCTTAATCCCAAGCATCTGAGCAAGCTGTAATACGCTCATCCCAACCTGAGCTGCTCCCTGCCCAATCGCGAGCTGTATGCCTGCGGTATCTCCTCCACCTGAAGTCGCTTCTATCTCAACATTCCCGTTTATCGTGACGTTCTCAAGTTCTGCTACATCAGCCCCCTCAAAGATCTTCATAAGATCTTCAAGCTTAATTTCAGTCATGCCATCACCTCAATTTATATTTAGCCTATATTCAACCTCTCAACGACCTCTTTAACCGCTTTAAATGCTGGAGAGTCATCTTTTAACTGAGTTAAAGGTAACCCATCCAGATCAAGCGCTGCAAGTCCCTCGTCAAAAGGTATGAAGCCAATTAACTCAAGATTCATCTTCTCTGCCATATTTTTCAACTTCTCGCGATCGTGTTCATTTCTGACCTTGTTTGCAATGACTGCAATCCGTTTTACCCTGATATTAAGCTCATTTGCAAGGGTCCTGATGCGATCTGCCGTATCAAGCCCTCTCTTTGATACATCGCTCACAACAAGGAGTAAATCTATGTCTCTGACGGTCCTGCGGCTCAAGTGTTCAAGCCCTGCCTCGGTATCGATCACAACCATCTCGTAATTTCCCTCAAGCTTCTCGATAACGGCTCTTAAGATGTTGTTGGCATAACAGTAGCAACCCGGTCCTTCAGGTCTTCCCATCGCAATGATATCAAACCGATCAGCCTCCTCGATGATACTCATCACTCTGGACTCAAAGTATGATTGCTTATCAAGTTCAGGTGCCAGTTCATCCTTCTCATCGAGAAATCCTTCCCTGATGTCACCTACCGTCTTTGTAACGGGAAAACCGAGTGCATCAGCCAGGTTGGTATCAGGATCTGCATCTATCGCAAGAACAAGTTTATTTTCCGAGAGAATCCGAACGAGAAGCGCGGCTATATTTGTCTTTCCTGTGCCGCCCTTTCCAGATATCACGATGGTTGTCATTTCTGTGAAAAATATGAAAAAGAAGAGAGAAGGATCACTCCTTCTTCTTGAGTATTATCTTCTCCACCTTGATATTGGCGTTCTTCAAAACCAGCTTGATCCCGCCTGCTGCTCCACCAGAAGGTGCAAATGCGGGAAGTTGCATCTGTGGCATCATGCCAGGCTGCATCATTGGCATCTGTGGCATTGCTGCTGCCTCTGGTGCTGCTGCTTCTGCAGCCTCTTCGACTTCTTCCTCTTCCTCTGCTGCCCATTTTGCAACCATCGGATGATTGACCTTCTTCATGAACTCCATCAGCTGGGTGATGTCTGTTACATCCTCCTCTGTTGCGATCTTATCACGCATATCCTCGGGAATCGCCTCGAGTACACGATCTTTCAGCGCCTTTGGCATCCATGCCGTGGTTGTCCATCCTCCCTCACCCTGAAGGAACTTCGGGGAGAAGAAGTACTGAATACCGATACCGAGGAATCCGAGTGTCTGCTTACCACCACCAGCCTGCCCTGCCATCGAGGAGAATGGAAGTCCGTTAGGTGTTGCAGCTGGGAAGTTTCGATCGACCCATCCGATCGCCTGCACCTCGGGCATGTAGAACCCGATCACCTCGAAGCAACCACAGGATGTGTGTGGGTACTCCATAAACGTGTAGAGCATTATCCTGTCATACTCACCACCTGATAGCTCAACCGCTTTTTCGTTGACCCCAGTGTACTCACCCTTCAGCTCATCCAGGCACTCACCCTTCTCTATTGGGAAATTTGGTCCTTCTGGATCTACTTTTGCAGCGGCTCTGCAGTCAAACCATGTCATCGCACCACAGAGTGATGTTCGATCGGGTGTTACGACACAGACGCTTGTTGGTGCAAACGCCTGACAGAGTGTGCAGCCATAGAAGACGTCCGCATCCTCATCATGCATCGCACGTGCTCGCTCATCCCTTGCCCTGTAGATTTCCATCGCCTTTGCAAGCTCTTCCTTCACCTTCTCTTCATCTGTGATATAGATCGCTTCCATCTTCTCAATGAATGGGAGCTCGTTCTTGTAGAGCATCATCGTCGCTTTTGCGATCTGTTCAAATGATTTCAGTCCGTTCTTGATCATGTCCTTGCTGATACGTACCCAGATATCATACCGCTGGTTTAAGTGCATGTACCCCTGCATGTATGGCTGGAACTCGTGATGCCTTCGCTCAAGGACCGCCTCAAGATCCTTCTCAAGCTTCTCACCTGCTACCTTGTAGATCATACCATAGGGGTACGCCTCTCCCTCTTTCATATCGAGGATGTCAGGTCCGATGATCGTGACCTTTCCGTCCTCAACCTCGTTCGGATCGTCAACCACCTGTACAAGCTCGAAGCCATCCTTCGTTGATCCTCCAAGCTCGACATACATATCTCCTTTTCTTACTCGCTCGCCCTCATACATCGGGCTAATCTCAAATGGAAACTCTTCTGCCATTTAAAACCTCCTTTATAATACAGAAATTAACTTATCCAGCATCTCTAAATATTCTGCCTGGCGCTTTGGGCTATAGTTCCCAAAGGTCATACGGGCGTGTGGATGGTAGTACTTATCGATCGAGACACCACGTATCAACGGATCGGTTCCAAAGTTCTTGATCGCTGATAGCATTGCTGATGCATAGTAGTATATAATCCCGAAGAAGACCACGACATCGTAATTGCCCTGACCATCAAGTCCCTTCCATTCCGGATCAAGGATACAGTTGGTAAGCTCATGGAGCTGGTAATAGTATACCTCTCCATCGTACTCACGCTCAACAAAACCCCGAATAGCAGGACCTGTTGCAGCGATCGGAATTCCTTTCTTACCGATGGCGATCGCCCTGTCGAGCATACCATCATCCTCAAGTATCTCTGAACCCACGATCAAGAGCGGTCGCTTTGCAGATTTTATCAATCTCCCGATTGCTTCTGGTGCTGCCAGCCTGCCGCTCTCTGGACCATGTGTGTTTCCTACGTCAAACGAAATATAATTTTGTGGAGAGCATGAACCCCCACAAGAATCACAACCCATATTTTATCACCTCTTCTCCGGTAGTAATCGTTCAAGTAGCGTTGGATTAAACGATGGATCCACGCCTTTCACTGGACCTGAAATGATCTTCTTCGTCTTCCAGTCGATCTTCCAATCCTGCTCCTCCTCAAGAAGCTGCAGGTAGTACTCCTTCTTTGCAAGCGGAAGGTCGGTCTCACTTCTCACATAGAGGTGCCAGTCTGGGGGCATTATTTTCAGGTACTTCATCGAGAGGTCGATGTAGTGTGTCAGCTTGATCATTCGTCCAGGGGACGTATCAGCAACCCTGAAGCAGAGTTTTGCCATCAGTGGTAGACACTCTTCTATCGTCTCTGCTGCAACAAGCAGATGCTCAGGACATGGCTCGCAATAGAGTTCTTCTCCGTTTCTTGTATCATAGACCTTCCATCGCTCTGGTAGATCCCTTCGCCCAAGGAATGCCCTTCTGTACTTAACACCGTGTGGACCCACAACCGCGGGAACACCGAGCCTGTTGAAACCTGTTGCAATCGATGCTGCCTTCTGTGACATCGCACCCCATGCAACACCACATGCTCCTACCCTGTTTATGATATAGTCTGCGATCTCATCATAGTTTCCTCTGATCTGCCTCCTGGCAAAGATCGATGCAACCTTGATAGCAGCACCGTGTATGTGTGCGTTTGCGACACATGACCCGATATTAAGCACGCATCCCTTATCAAAGTCATCAGGATACTTCTCATACACCGATTTTCCTTCATCATCCAGATGGAATCCACAATCGATCGCCATGCACCCTGTCAGGGTCACGATGTAACCCCTCGATGCAAACTCATCAACGATCGTGTATACATCCTTTGTTCCGTTGGGGTAGTTTCCGCATCCAATCGGTGCGATAATACCAGGGATTGTTCCAAGCACAAGCGGCGCTCCGACCTGTCTGATCTCAGTATCTCTCACAGGACCTCTGCCTGCCCTCATCTTGCCCTTCTCTTTCTCAATAACCGGGCGTGCAGCTTTCACCATAACATCAACGATCGGGATGTGCTTCTTGCAGACCTGTTCACACCTGCCACACCCAACACATTGATCAAACATCTTTATAAGCGGCTCTAAATCACCCTCGAGTGCTTTCTTGTTTGCTCCTCCGATCCTCAATCCCTGTGGACATGCGAACGTACAGCTGCCACACATCGTACATGACTCAAGGTATTCTTTGAACGCTTCATCACTGAGGATATACTCCTTCTTTGCCCGCTTCGGGTGCATCTTCCTTGCAACCTCGACAGCGACCTTCCCGACCTGGAATGGATCAAGGATCACAACACCTGGGACCCTTCCTTCAACAAGATCATCGATTATCTCATCCTGGTCATCGCCTGTGCGATCGACAAGCCCGTGCATCGCTTTATCGTTCGTGCAGATGACCGGCGATCCAACGATCTTTGCCTGCTTCAGGATATCCGCCCTGATACACTGTTCATCGATCACGATCACATCTGCAAATCCAGCCCTGATAACCCTGAGCTGTCTGCCAAGCCCTGATGCGATCTTTGCCTTCTGATATTTCCGTGTTATATCGATCGATGTACAGCATATACCACCAAGCTCCACCTCATCCTCGAGACCTTTCTCGGTCAGATAGTCTACGATATCAAACGATGGAGGTGCGTTGTGCCCGATGACGATGATCGTTGGCTTATTTGTGTCGATCGAACCCATCCCAACCTCGAAGAATGGCTGGTTGCTCTCACCATGTGGCATATTATAGTATGCGATCTGCACCATATCGGCGACCTCTTTACCGAGTGAGTCGAGCA
The DNA here is from genome assembly GCA_001766815.1 of Candidatus Syntrophoarchaeum caldarius. Taxonomy (NCBI): domain Archaea; kingdom Methanobacteriati; phylum Halobacteriota; class Candidatus Syntropharchaeia; order Candidatus Syntropharchaeales; genus Candidatus Syntropharchaeum; species Candidatus Syntropharchaeum caldarium. The sequence goes on along the minus strand of LYOS01000005.1, from coordinate 65,379 downwards.
TCCCCATCTGGAGTGCTTTTGACTCAAAGTCATCTGCTGATCCTTCCTGTCCTGTGTGGAGTGCATCTGCAAGCTGCACAATATTCTCCTCAATGTAGTCAAGAACAGGCAGGAAATCACGGATCGACTTTGGTTTAATCCCGGTGATAAGCTGTGTCAGCGGTGCTGGTACGTTGATCTCTGTTCCGAGATCTAACGGTACATCAACGCCCCATCGATGCTCAAGGTCGTGTATCATGTGCCTGCCATGTGCCATGTGTGCCGAGGCCCCGACAAGACATGCAAGAAGCACGATCCTGCCCTGCATCGCATCCATCCTTATACCACATGCACCGTACTTGTTCCCGGAAAGATCGCACTTCCCATAGGTACAGAGCGCACAGACGTCACAGAGCGGTGCGTAGAAGGGTTTATACCTGTTAAGTAGCTTGTAATCCCAGTTTCTGAGATCAGCCATCTTTGGCATCGGATAAGGACCCATCGGCTCCCATTCTTCCTCCTCTTCCTCGACCTTGCCAATATTGATCTGGACGTTCTCCCATCCTTCAATCTTAAATTTTCCACCAATCTCTTCCAAAATGATCTCTCCCTTTTGCCTTTGTTGATAGCTGTATTTTAACTCTATATAAAGATTGTTTTTTGTTCCGTTGTCCGTCTTCCCCTAAAAATCATTTCCAACTTTTCGGATATACACCCCCATCAACACCCAACAAAAATATTAATTACTCAGATGATGGGTAACAGGTGATAAAATGGAAAAGTTAAAGAGCGATCTCAAATACAGTGAAAAGAGGAGAAGATCAGGATGAAACAGATCGCAATTTTGAGTGGGAAAGGTGGAACAGGTAAGACAACACTCGTGGCATCGTTTGCAGCTCTTGCGGCTGGAGATTGCGCAATAGCAGACTGTGATGTCGATGCGCCCGACTTGCACCTCATCCTGAAACCTGAAATAAAAGAACGAATGGAGTTCACAGGATCAAAGACTGCTCATATTGATACAGAAAAGTGTACCTGCTGTGGTGTATGCGAGGATGCCTGCAGGTTTGATGCGATCGAGAATTGTGAAATCGACCCATTTGTGTGCGAGGGGTGTGGCGTATGTGCTTACGTCTGCCCTGAAAAAGCGATTCAACTCGAGGATACCATCTCGGGATACGCATTCATTTCTAATACACGGTTCGGCCCGCTCTCACACGCAGAGCTTAAAATCGCAGAAGAGGCGTCTGGAAAGCTTGTAACACTTGTCCGGAATAACGCACTCGAAATCGCAGAGCAAGAGAAGAAAGATCTTATACTGATCGATGGTTCACCGGGGATCGGGTGCCCTGTCATCGCATCACTCACAGGTGTCAATCTCGCTCTTGTTATAACAGAGCCCACTCAGTCAGGACTGCATGATCTTGAACGGGTACTTGATCTCACAGAGCACTTTAAGGTACAGGCTACAGTCTGTATAAACAAGCACGACATAAATACTGAGATGACAGAACAGATTCAAAGCTTCTGTGAAGCTAAAGGCGTTGATGTTGCTGGCAGAATACCGTTTGACCCCATAGTTACAGCAGCAATGGTTGAAGGCAAGACTGTTATCGAATTTAAGGATTCCAGCGTTACAGAAGCGATAAAGCAGATATGGGATCAGATCACTAAACCGTTCGGGCATAACTTTCTGTCATAATGCGAGAAAGTTGTAGCGCTGTATGATCGATGAATAGATAAACATAGCACAGGTGGAAAGGCTCACCCACCCAACGAATGGAAGGATAAGATTTAAATAGATCTCTGAAATATAAAGGTTTACTGGTATAGCGGCCATAGCGGCGGGGAAACTCCTGTACCCATTCCGAACACAGAAGATAAGCCCGCCAGCGTTCCTTATTGTACTGAGGTGCGCGAGCCCTCGGGAAGTCTGGATCGCTGCTATACCACCAAAATTATCACTGGGGCAAGTCTTCCAGATAACTTTACCTATTTCTGCCACCCGACAGGTTTAAGTAGATCATAGAGAAAAATTTAGCGTTATAGTATGATTTAATCGAAATGATGGAGTTGATTTGATATGGCACAGCGACCATTGGATGTCCTGAATGAAGCTTTACAAACACCTGTGATCGTGCGAATCAGGGGCGGGCGTGAAATCAGGGGCGAGCTTCAGGGTTACGATCTTCATATGAATCTGGTGCTTGATAACGCAGAAGAGACGATGAAAGAAGAAGATAACAGGCAGCTTGGGACGGTAATTCTCAGAGGGGATAACGTCGTGTATATTTCACCGTAAAATTTTGAATTAATAATTATGAGGTTGGTTAGATGACAAAAGGAACACCATCGATGGGAAAAAGGCAGAAGAAGACGCATATTAGATGTAGACGCTGTGGAAGTAATTCATACAATGTTCATTCAAAGATCTGCGCATCCTGTGGGTTTGGTAGAAGTCGGCGTTTAAAGTCAAATCAATGGCAGGTCAAGCGGATTAAGTGGAATGCTTGAGATCATGCAGATTAAAAAGGCACTCCTGATACTGATCTTAGCAATCTTTTCTTTCTCCTCCTGCTGTATTGAGGAGGAGTCAGGTGTGCCAACAGAGGTACCTACCCCAACGCCAGCTTTAACACCACAGGACACCCCTTTACCAACGATTACACCCTATTCGGAGACATCAATCAACTTTACTGCGATCGGTGAGCGGGTGGAAGAGGTTCGTGGACTTGAACTTAAATCTGAAGTTCCACATCGGTATATCGAGAAAAATGAGCTTGAAGAGCGATACAATAGCACAGATGATGGAGATGATCGCCCTGACGAAATCCTCCTGAAGGCATTATTCATGGTTGAAGAGGGGGACGATCTTGATCAGGTAGAGGCGGCGTATAAATCGAGCACCATTATGGCGTACTATGATATCAAGGAAAAAGAGATGGTGATTGTGCGGGGATATGAAGATGAGCTGGAGAAGATCTATGCGCACGAGTATCTTCACGCTTTACAGGATCAACATTTCAATCTGACGGCGATCCTCAATCAGTCGAGCTTTGATCAGTACATGGCATCAAAGGCACTTGTTGAGGGGGATGCAAGACTCTTCTATGACCTCTACTGTGGAAAGACACCATCGGGAATTACAATGGGTATAACCAGGGTCTATGATGATGTTACGCGAAGAACACTTGAAGAATTCAGGATGTTTGCGCAGACAAAAGGCAAATTCTTTGTGACACAACTCTATACAGAAGGTGGGGGCTGGGAGAAGGTAAATGATGCATATTTGAACCCACCAGCTACATGTGAGATGATAATGCACCCGAATAAATATTCTGCTGGTGAGAGAGGTGCTGATATGTCCGTACCTGAGACCCCACTCGATGGCTGGCAGATGACGGTTGAGGACACGATGGGTGAACTCTTCATACGCACAATGCTCGATGATTATATCTCATCTGGCAATGCCACTATCGCGGCTGCAGGCTGGGGTGGAGACAGGCTGGCGCTATATCAGAACGAGACCGATTACCTCTTTATCTTCAATATAAGCTGGGATAGCAGGAAGGACGCTGATGAGTTTGTCGAAGGATACAGTGAGATGATGACAGCCCTGAACAGAACAGATGTCATTGAAGAGAGAGATCCCTGCAGATGGGTTGTGGATGATGGAAAGGCGTGGATAACACTGGTAGAGTTTGATGATGCACTCAATAGAACGGTTATTATAGGTTCTTCAAATCAGTTGGCTCTTGAAGAGGGCATGGGGGTTTTGTGAATGGATCTTTCTGCAGTTAGAGAAGAGATTAGAAAAATTGATCTTAAGATTGCAGAACTTATCAAAGCGCGCACAGATCTTGCCATTCATGTCTATAAAGCCAAGAAAGAACAAAATTTTGCGATCGTGGACAACAAACAGGTTGAGGATGTCTTAAGGAGAGCGGAGGAGTTTGCAATTGCGAATGGATTGAACTCGGACGCTATGAAACGTATTTTTGAGATCTTGATCGAGATGAATACCGATGAGCAGGAACGGTTCTTGAGAGAGGGGATTGAATAGCACAACTTAATTAATCTAAAACCAACCTGTGAATATGAAAGATTGCTACGGCTGGTGTAAAAAATTACTTGAGGTCGACCTCTCAGCGGGCAGCACCAGGATTACAACTCCCCCTACCACACTTTTACATGGTTATCTTGGTGGCAGAGGACTTGGTGCACGTCTTGTTTATGACAACGGGGTTGTTGATCCGCTTTCACCCGAGAACATCCTTGTTTTTGCAGCGGGTCCACTGACAGGTACACCAGCACCCGCGTCCGGCAGAGCATCAGTTTCAACAAAGTCACCTGCGACAGGAACGATCTTTGATGCAAACGCAGGTGGAAAGTTTGGGTATCTGCTGAAACGTGCGGGATTTGATGCAATCGTCCTGCGGGGCAGGGCAGAGAAGCCCGTTATAATCAATATCAAGGATGAGAATGTTGATATAATTCTGCGTGAGGATCTGTGGGGACTGAATGCAGGAGATACACAGCACCGCCTGAAGAAAGAAGGATATACTGGATCTATTGCAGTTATTGGAAGGGCGGGTGAAAGACTCCTCAATGTAGCATCGATCCTCCTTGACGGTTCACATGCCTTTGCCAGGGGTGGGGTGGGAGCAGTCATGGGCTCAAAGAACCTCAAGGCAATCGTATTGAGTGGAAGTGGTAAAGTTCAGATATATGACAGGGATGAATTTGAGAGACAGAGGCGTACGATAAACCGTATGCTTGTTGCATCACCTGCGATCGACAGGGGGCTTAAAATCTTTGGTACGCCCATGCTCATCAAGATCGCAGAGTGGATGCAGATACTCCCTGTTGATAATTTCAGAGGAAAAAAATTTGATGCAGGCTCACTTTATGGGTCAAAACTCAAAGATGAATATACAGCAAAAAGACGTGGTTGTTCTTCATGCCCGATCGCCTGCAAGCGAGAGGATAAGGGTGGCCATGCGCTTCCAGAGTATGAGACGATCGCAATGTTTGGTCCAAACCTTTTGAACAGTGATATTGAGCGAATAATTGAGGCTAACCGCATCTGCAACGAATACGGAATCGATACGATCTCAGCAGGATCTGTTCTCGCAACACACGGTGTAACTGACCCAAAAGAGATTTCAGGGCTTCTTGAGGATCTTGGAGAGGGTAAACTCAAATTGAGGGGGTCTGTATCGGTCAAAGGGCTTGAACTGCCAGGCTATGATCCTCGTCGCGTTATGGGGCTTGGCTTCAGCTATGCAACCTCCAATCGAGGCGGATGTCACACGAGAGCCTACATGGTCGCACCAGAGATACTCAAAAAACCAAAGGCGATTAATCCGCTGACATTTGCTGGAAAGGCCGGGTATGTGAAGGTATTTCAGGATAGATTTGCTGCGGTGGACTCACTTGTTGTATGTAAGTTTGCGTTCTTTGGTGTCTCTGAGGAGGAGTATGCAAATATCCTCACTGCTGTTACAGGGGTTTCATTCACCTCCGAGGATCTTATGAAAGTCGGAGAGCGGATATGGAATCTTGAACGGCTCTACAACATCAGAGAAGGGTTTGGACGGGAAGATGATACACTACCAGATCTCTTCTTTGATACACTGAGTCGTGAAGCTTTTGAAAAGACGCTTGATGAGTACTACGCGATCAGAGGGTGGGATGAGAATGGTGTACCTGGAGAGAATAAACTGAATGAGCTTGGGTTGTAGCTATCTCGTGATAAAGCTTATTTATACAACCGACCACAATAAGGTGTGATCAGAGAGGTGTATTAAAGATGAGGACAATCTGGTTGCAGACCCGAATGTTTCTGCTTGTTGCAGCATTATTTGCGCTTATATATGCGTTTCTGGTTCTCATAGCCGATCTCACAGGTTACGGAACACCGATCGTTTTTGCAGTGCTTGCATTTGTCATCGTTGCATTCCAGTTCCTGATAGGTCCAAAGATCGTTGAGTGGTCGATGAAGATAAAGTATGTGGACGAGATGGAGGCGCCAAAGCTACATCAGATGATCGATAGACTTGCAAGGGATGCCGGGATACCAAAACCCAGAGTTGGAATCTCTCAGGTTGGAATCCCGAACGCTTTTGCATTTGGTAGATCAAAGCGGAATGCAAGGGTATGTGTCACGGTACCACTCATGAAGATGCTTGATGATGCCGAGCTTGAGGCAGTGCTCGGGCACGAGATCTCGCACATCAAACACAGGGATGTCGTTGTGATAACAGCCCTCAGCGTAATCCCGATGATCGCATACTTCATCTTCCAGTCGTTCTTCTTCTCAAGCATGTTTGGTAGAAGAGATCGAAACATGGGTGCAACGATCGCGATCGCAGCGCTCGCATTTGTCGTGTATTTCATCAGCAACCTGCTTGTACTCTATGCATCGAGGATCAGGGAATATTATGCAGACCAGGGAAGTGTTGAACTTACAGGAAAACCACATGAGCTTGCATCAGCCCTTTATAAGATGATTTACGGTTCAACTCGCGTTAAACCAGAGGATCTGAAGGCGCTTGAGGGTATGAGGGCGTTCTTTGCGACAGATCCAGGTCGAGCAAAGAAAGATACTATAGATCTCATGGCTGCAGATCTGAACAGAGACGGCAAGATCGATCCATACGAGCTTCAGCAATTTGCAGATAGTACTGGATCAATAAGCACATTCGAGCACTTTATGGAGCTTTTCTCGACACATCCAAACCCTGTCAAACGTATAAAACGGCTTGGAAGGTTATAACTACAGATCATAACTTATCAAACTTATCACAAAGTTGGTAAAGTTTATATACAGGCTCACCTTAATCTACCATCATGATACAGATGGGTAAAGTCATAGCTGTAATTGGGCTGATACTACTTATAACATCTACAATCACGGTTTCAACAGCAGGATCGCACGCAAATATAGTGATAACAGATGTAACGCCCGTAGATCTCTCACCCGGTGATACAAGAGATATTACACTCACCATAAAGAACGATGGAAGCAGGGATGCAAGACATATTACATTGAACTTCCAGAGCAGTGATTACATCTCGGTGGTCGGATCATCGAGCGAGTACATCCACTCGATAAATGCATGGACATCAAAGGAGATCACGATAACAGTACATGTTGCAGAGGGGGCTCCCGATGGGACGTATGAGATACCGATTACATGCTCGTTTGATGAGTACTATTACAACGCAACACAGGGGTATGTTACAAGCACAATGACCCCGACCACGCTTGGTATCGTCTTCAATGTGCGGGGTGAGATCATAATCGATGTGGCTGATCTCACAACCGATCCTACAGAGGTTAGACCCGGGGATGACTATGTCACCGTAACTGCAACGCTATCAAACGCAGGTGAGGGGCAGGCAAAGGAGGTTAAGGCCGAGCTTGAGTGTCCTGATGGCTTCAAACCATCAAAATCTTCGACAAACATCGCATACATCGGTATCTTAAATTCAGGATCACAGAGCGTGGCAACATTCCATATAGATGTTGAAGAAGGGATCGAGGATGGATATTACAGTTTACTGCTTACAATCACCTACAAGGACACGAGCAACAACGATTACACGATCACGAAAGAGGTTCGACTTCTCGTTGAGCCAAAGCCTGACTTTGAGGTTACCTCTGTCAGGATCACCCCTGCGACGATAAGAAGCGGCGATCATGTGAGACTTGAGATCACCGTGAAGAACACGGGAAGCGAGGATGCCAAGTCTGTTGAGATAAGGGCGATAAGGAAGGCGACCCAGCCGTTTGATTTCGATGAGCGAAGTTCCTACATCGGAGATCTCGATATTGGGGATGAAGGGAGTGGAGCTCTCACGTTTGATGTTGAGACTCCAGCAGATCCAAGGGAGTATCTTCTTAAGATAAGGATACGCTGTACTGGTGATCCTGATAAAGGTGACTACAACGTCTATACATTTGACCGAACAGTTTCTGTTACCGTATCACCTGGTGCTCCAAAGCATGAACGATGGAGTGGTTACGGGATCATCATCGGTGTGATCATCGTGTTAGCAGGAGGTATCTACTACCACTTCAGGAGAAGAAGATGAATGAGATTGAGAAGATGCTCAGGGTCTTTGAGCTTTTCACCACCGCCTTAGGAGGAAGCACTAAAGATGGTAAGATTCTCGGCGTTCTCTGGATAAGAGGAGAGCCGATGAGCGTCTACGATATATCTGATGCAACACATTTAAGCCTCACCGCCTGCAGAAGTGCGCTTGAACGCCTGGAGAGGCATTATATAATCAAGAGGGTGAAGGAAAGAAGCGATCGGAAGGTCTACTACACATGCGAGAAGGATCTCACAAAGACGATAAAACAGATGCTTGCGCGGCTCTATGAGGATCTGACCGTTGCAGAAGGGATCGTTGAGGGATTTGATGGAGGAGAGGAGCTTAAAAAAGAGGTTGAGCAGGCGAGAAGATACCTCGAAGGTCTGCTTGCGGAGTGATCGAGATGCTTGAGAAGGGCTTAAAACGTATCGCAGATATTCAGATCGCACACCCGGGCGTTGTCCTCGTGCTCTGTATCCTGATCACCCTTGCTGCATTCAACGGCGCGATGAAGATAAAATCAGAGGCAAACATGGAGAAGTGGATGCCGCAGGATTTACCGGTGATAAAGACATCAAAGCTCATCCGATCGATATTCGGGGCAAGTGATATGGAGATGGTCGTTGTGAGGCTTGATCCCGACTCAACAGATGAATATGCAATCTCAGATGTCCGTGACCCTGAGGTTCTGGAGGCTATCGATCGATTGGAACTCAGGATAAGAGATGAGGATCATGTTTATTCTGTGATGAGCCTCGTTGACTATATAAAAATCTACAACGGAGGAACCATTCCAGTGGAAATAGAGGGGGTGAAGCAGATAATAAATGCCCATCCTGAGCTCAGGGAGTACATTGCATCAGACTACTCATCAACGATCATCATGATCACAACCGATGCAGGATCTGATCAGAACGTTGCAAAGCGGCTCACCCGGAATATAGAACATGACATATCTGAGTCCGCGTTCCCGAGCGGTATAAGGGCTGATGTGACCGGGATTCCATCACTTGTATCCACGATAATGGATCTGATAAATGAGAATAATAGGAAGACGACCACACTCTCGATGATATTTGTCCTTCTCCTCCTCATCATCTCATACTCCTCCATAAGATGGGGTCTGAAGCCGATGGTCCCACTGGCGTTTGGTGTTGTCTGGATGATGGGTCTTATGGGTTATCTCGGGATTCCACTCAACATGGCAACAAGCGTTGTCACATCGATGATGATCGGGATAGGAATAGCTTATGGTGTCCATATCGTTGATCGGTACAAGGAGGAGCGTGCAAAGGGGATGACGGTCGATGATGCAGTTGAGACAAGTGTTGTGAAGGTTGGATCTGCGATCATCTCAACATCTGCAACAACGATGGGGGGATTTATCGCACTAATCTTTGGGAGTATGCCGATGATGCAGCAGATGGGAGAAGCGTTATTTCTATGCATAGGTTGCAGCATGGCATCTGCGATATTCTTACTCCCGAGTATCCTCTGCCTTTTAGATAGGAGAGATGAGAATGCTTCTTGATACACTCCCCGGGATCTTGAAGAGGTTTGGAAGGTTTGAAGTCCACCATCCATGGCTTGTTATCCTCTTTGTCCTTCTATTTACGATTATCTCACTTCAGGGAATGAGCAGAATCGAGATGATCACCTCCTATGAGAACATGGTACCATCCGATATCCCTGTGATCCAGACGATGCACATGATACAGGATGAGTATGGCGGAGCGGATATGATCCAGATACTCGTTGAGGCGGATGATGTTAGAGATCCTGAGGTTATACGAGCGATCGATACCCTGTCTTCGATGATAAAGGATGAGAAGTGGGTGACAGGGGTGAGTTCGATCGCGGATCTTGTAAAGCAGGATGGATTTGTCCCCTCCTCAAAAGATTCTGTGAAGGGAATTCTCTCAAATCTCCCCCAGGATCAGGTTGAGGCTGTTGTGAGCGAGGACTACAGGTACACGCTAATAAATATAAGGGTGAATATGATTTATACAGAGGAGAACGAGGCAGATATGACAGAGAGGCTCATGGGAGATATGGAGAGGGTATCATTTCCTGAAGGTGTATCACTGAGCTTGAGCGGGATGGTTCCACTTGATTATGAGACGAATAAGCTCACGATGAAGGATTTCAGATTCATATCACTCATAGGACTCACTCTCGTTCTTCTTATCGTCATATTATACTTCAGGTCGGTTACAAACGGGCTACTTGCACTCTCACCGGTTGCGTTCGCGGTATTCTGGACCGGGGGATGGATGGGTTATCTCGGGATACCATTCTCTTCGGCGATGACCGGGCTCATCTCGATGCTGATGGGTCTTGGAATCGATTATGGTATTCACATCATACACAGGTATGAAGAGGAGGTTGAGAAGGGTCTGAGTGTTGAGGATGCGGTCGTTGAGTCGGTGACAAATATCGGAGTCGGACTTGTCATCGTATCGCTCACCACAATCGCTGGTTTTCTTGCGATGACCGCTTCTGACCTTACAATGATGAGACAGATGGGTGAGGCGCTTGCGCTTGGTATTTTCTTTTGCTTCTTTGCTGCAACGCTTATGCTTCCACCGGTGCTTGTTGTGAAAGATAGGAGGGCACACAACAGGCACTAAAGCTCTCGTATCAGATCTTCCTGTTTTTCAAAGCGATCATCAAACTTCAAAACCGATTTTATGTAGTGTATCAAAATTCCAATTCCCCAGAAGAATACAGGGAAGGAGATCATCCACAATTTATCAAGGAAGAAGAAAATAATGCCAAAAGTTACGTTCGAGATGATATAGATGAGCAGATGCCGCCTGAAGCTTTTTTGTTCATGTTGTTTCTCGATAAAACGCCGTTTTTCACGATACTCATTGATCTCCATTCTTATCACCTGTGAAATGGGTATGTTATCATCCATTCATCCCGCTTCCTTAAAACAGTTGTTTCTGCAGATGACCGGAAAGAGTAAGCTTTATATGATCTTGACGGATAGTTTCTGCCGTAATTTGATGATTAATGGTACTTCTCGCCCGAGGTGGTAAGATCAAAAAACCAAAAATTGCACTTGTTATAGCACCAGTCTGGGATACAGACCTTCCTCCTATTGCTCCAGCCTATCTGACGGCGTCATTGCAGAAAGAGGGGTTCAATGCCGATATCATCGATTTTAACGTGAGGTTGAAGGAGAAGAAAGCACTTCGTAAAAAGATCATGGAGTGGAGTCAATATGTCCATGGATATAACTTCTTTCTCGGACTTGTCTTTCCGGAGTATCTTACCATAGAGGAGAATAATTTTACACGAGAGATAGAGGGGCTCGTCAGGCAGTGGGCAGGCGAAATCCTTGATTCAGGATACAACGTAATCGGTTTCACGATCTATAACAGTTCAGCCCTCTTAAGCCTCCTTTTAGCCAGGCGTATAAAACAGGAGAGTGAAAAAACGCTGATTGTATTCGGGGGTCCGGACTGCGCTCGCTGGATGCGCGGTGATTTCTTCATCCGTACAGGTTTTGTGGATGCAGTTGTACTTGGGGAGGGTGAGGCAACGATCGTTGAACTTACAGATTCAGTTGATGGAGGAGAGGGCTTTGATGCCGTTCCAGGATCTGTTATAAACCGCAGGGGCGAGATAATCTATGGTAGAGATCGTCCGCTCATCAAAGATCTCGATACAATTCCATTTCCTACCTTTGATCGACTTCCAATCGCTTCATACGGGAATGAAACGATTTTTCCGATTCTCACAAGCAGGGGTTGCACCATGAACTGCTCATTCTGTAATGAACAGGTTTACTGGAACAAATACAGAGAGCGATCGCCGATAAATGTCTTCAATGAGTTTAAGTACCAGAAGGAACGCCATGGTGTATTTCACTTCAGAACAAATGATTCCCTGATAAATGGAAATGTCAAACGACTCGGAAAGATCTGTGATCTGATCATCGAGAACGAACTTGAGGTTTACTGGGGTGGGTATGCGAGAACTGGAGGGATGACCCCTGAATTGCTTGCGAAGATGTATGAGGCAGGCTGTCGGTATCTGCTCTATGGGATCGACTCGGCATCACAGCCTGTCATCGACAGGATGAATAAACGAACAAAGATCGAAGATATGCAGAAGGTTCTTGAATGGACAAAAAAAGCAGGCATCCTTGTCCATACATGCTGGATCACAGGATTTCCCACCGAACGGCAGGAAGACTTTGAAGCAAGCGTGAAGTTCATAAAAGAGAACGCAAACCTGATCGATAGCTTTGTTGTTGTACCCTGCAGGATAAAGGAGTCGATCGATCTCTACAATAACCCAGAGGATTATAACCTGGTGATCGATAAGGTTGAGATCGATGTCCCAGAACCGCTCGCTGATATGGTTAAATACCTCCCCACACTCTCAGAGAACTGGAGAAGCAACGAGGTGACAAACGAGGAGCGGAAACGAAGAACAAAGGTCCTCACCGATCTTGCAAGAGATCTGATAGGAGAAGGTAGTTACTATCGTGGGATGCCTTTTGAGTGAAGTGGATACAGCGGAAAAGGGAAGTTTTATTATCATCAATTGCTAAGAATTGTCAACGTGGGTCAGGTGGTGTGGTGAAAGGAAAAGTATATTTTGTTGGGGCAGGCCCAGGCGATCCAGATATGCTCACCGTGAAAGGCAGAAGGCTACTTGAAGAAGCAGAGCTTGTCATATATTATGGCTTTGCGGTCTCACAAAAGATCGTCGATTGCGCCCGTGGCACGCGACTGGACAGTTATGGTCTGAGCCTTGAAGAGATTATGGAGGCTATGTTGCGTACGGTTGAAGCAGGCGGGAATGTGGTGCGATTACACAGTGGAGACCCTTCACTATTTGGTGGCATGCTGGAACAGATCGATGCACTCAAGCGAGCAGGTGTGGAAATCGAGATTGTTCCAGGCGTTTCATCATTGTTTGCCTCTGCAGCGCTGCTTGAAACTCAGCTAACGCTCCCAGGAGTTGCCCAGACGCTGATAATCACAAGACCCAATGGCGATGAATCGATAAAAGAGCTATCAAAGCATCGATCAACGATGGCGATCTTTCTTGGGGTCTCAGAGATACGTGAGATTATGGAAACCGTGGAATACCCAAAAGATATGCCTGTTGCGGTCATCTATCATGCGTGCTGGGATGATGAGCAGATCTTTTACGGCACAGTGGGGGATATCGCAGATACGGTTGAAAGCGCGGGAATCAAGGAAGGAGCAATGATCCTGATCGGGGAGGTTGTGCAACCAAAGACGATCATGAGGCTCACAAGAGGAGAGAGTTAGTTTTTTTTTATTGATGGTTACCGCTTCGCTATGTAAATCCTTAAGAATATGAGGATGAGAAGCAGCATGGCGATAAGTATGATGTAAATCATGGGTACTTCTTCATTACTTTTTGAGATGGCGGATTCGAGGAATGATTGTGCTTCTCCTGTACCACCCTCGACCACAAAGAAGAGCCTTGAAAGCTGTGTACCAGGAACTGTGACGCGATACGTTCCCGTGTGTTCCTTTCTCACATCAAATGTGACCACCGTAGTCTCAAGGTAACCGAGTGTGACGTTTTTCTCTGCTTCAGGCTCACCGTTTATCTCGATCTGAACTGTTCCTGTACCTTCCTTCCCCAGGTTCTGGACTGTGAGATTGATTGGCAAGGTCTCATTCACATCTACCTGCAACTTCTCGATATCAAGTGATTTCACAACGATATTGGTTGGGAGTTCAGACGATAGTTCCTCTGCAGCTTCCATCGAAACATTGAGGATCGCCAAAATCGGAACTCCTGCGGTATTCTCGGTAGGGGAAGTGATTTGGATCTGATGCTCACCCTCCTTCTGGGGTGGTATTGTAAACTCCACCATCTCCTCTGAGTAGGGATCGAGTGTCACCGTCCTGGATGCAACGGTTCTATTATCGAAGATCAGGTAGACATCAACATCTCCTGGATCTGTGAAGGTGTTTGAGACATTTACACGGAGATATGACTCTTCACCAGGTGCAACAACCTCGGGAAGTATCTTGAGATCTGAGAACATGAACCTGTCAGGTGGATATTCGCTTGCAGAATGATCAACGTAGAAGATCTTTTCCCGGAAATGCATGATAACTCTCGATTCTGAGATTGGATTTGTAAATCCCGCACCTATGTCACTACTATCATCATCCTCAATCTCCCAGAAGTCATCCCAGTAGTCTTCATCCCCGATGTGGTTATCATAGTTATATTCATACTGCATGATCTTTGTAAAATTTACGCGGTCATAGGCGAAGGCTTCAATCCTGTACTGCCCATCAATCCAGTCCTCAGGGATCTCTTTTTCATATACGGCATAAGCGTTTGTCTCATAGCCTATCTTTCGTACCTGTACCCGATCCCATGATACAATATGCCCTTTTGGATCCTTTATTAAAAAGATGAAATCAACAGCAATAAATCTGGCATGGCTAACATCCAGTGCGTCAGCATAGACCATCAACGTTGAGCCCTGCGAAAATCGGTCATTCCAGCGGGGTCTGAACTTTTTGAATCCATCAACCTGTGATACGAGCTCAAGCTGAGGGTATGGCTTTACATTGGGTACTATCGTTGCATAATCATGCGTCTCATTGAAGCCCGTGGTACTGGCTGATGCTGCCATGTTGAAACAGGATAGCAGATATACCGCCAGTATCATAAGGGTGAACTTATTTTTCATCTTAACACTCATTTTTATCTTACAAGCTTTTATTAATCTTTTGGAACATTTACGCTTTTACGCTTATATGCAGGAGATCTCAACTTTTCTATATTAAGTATCGATTCAAGTTCATCTTCATTCATGATTCCCAACTCAAGTACCACCTCACGTATCGTTTTCCCTTCTGCGAGTGCCTTCTTTGCAACCTCTGCTGCCTCATCATAACCGATGTAAGGGTTCAGGATAGTTGCAAGCGCGAGACTTTCTTCAAAGTATGACCTGCACCGTCTTCTGTTTGCTGTGATGCCATCCACACATCGCGTTGCCATAATGAGACCTATGCGGGTGAGAAGTTTCATTGAATCGATGAGACAGAAAGCGATGATTGGCATGTGAGTATTCAACTCAAGCTGTCCCGCCTGTACTGCATTTGAGACCACAAGATCATTTCCCTGGATCGTCAGCGATACCATATTTACTGCTTCAAGGATTGATGGGTTGACCTTGCCGGGCATGATCGACGATCCTGGCTCAACAGCAGGTATCACAATCTCGTAAAGCCCGGTTCTTGGACCTGAACCAAGAAGCCGCAGATCATTTGCGATCTTATTGATATCAAGGCTCACAAGTTTCATGGCTGAGGAAAATTCTGCGATATCTGTTAGAAATTGTGTGATCTCGATACCATCCTCTGGTGTTGCAAAATCTATACCTGTTATCGATGAGATCTCACTCACAACGCCCGCTCTGAAGTCAGGATGTGTATTTATTCCTGTTCCAACCGCGTTACCGCCAATCCCCAGGTAGTGCAAGCCTGCTGTAGCACCTTCAAGCCGTCGGATACCTTTCTCGATTGCTGTATGATATGCATGAAATTCCTGACCAAGTGTGATCGGGACCGCATCCTGAAGATGTGTCCTTCCTGACTTTATAACATCCTCAAACTCCTCTGACTTCTGCCTGAAGCTCCTGCTGAGTTTCCTGAGTGAGTCGGTTAATTCATCCATCAGTCTCAGTGCAGTTATACGAATCGCAGTTGGGATAACATTGTTCGTTGATTGACCTCTGTTGACATCATCATTCGGGTGCACGACCTCCCGCATACCTCGATTCCTGCCAAGCATCTCACATGCTCGGTTTGCGATGACCTCATTGATGTTCATATTTGTCGATGTTCCGGAGCCTGCCTGAAAGACGTCAAGTGGAAACTGATCATTAAATCTCTCATCGCCTTCAATTATCTCAAGGCACGCTTTCTCAATTGCTTCTGCCTTTTCGGGGTCGAGAAATCCAAGTTTACGATTTGTTCTCGCTGCAGCAAGTTTTATGATAGCAAGTGAAACGATAAACTCAGGCTGGAATCTTCTTTCAGAGAATGTGAAATTCTCGAGCGATCTTACTGTATGTATTCCATAATATGCGTCTGCTGGAACTTCTCGCTTTCCAAGTGAGTCCTTCTCGATTCTGACAGACATCCATTAAAGGTTCTCCCATGAACTTTTATAGTTTGCTCTTTTTAGAAAAATCGATGAGCATAGCTCTGGAAAGTTCATTTATCTCAGATCCTTTAATCAAGAAAGATCAAATAGAGGCGCGGGATTATCAATTAAGCCTCTCAGAGATCGCAAAAAAAGAATCCACATTAATTGTACTCCCGACAGGGCTTGGAAAGACGGTGATTGCACTTCTTGTTATAGTAGATAGACTGCATCGATACATGAATGAGAAGGTGCTCTTCCTGTCTCCCACAAAGCCACTTGTTGAACAGCATGCATCATTTCTCAAGAGCGCGCTCACATTACCAGCAGAAGAGATCTTTGTCGCAACAGGAGATATACCGCCTGAAAGTCGAGCTAAACTTTGGAGGGATGCAAAGATCATTGTTGCAACGCCACAGGTAATTGAGAACGACCTTCTGACGCGTAGGATAGATCTCAGGGATGTTTCGCTTATAATTTTTGATGAATGCCACAGAGCACACGGGAACTATGCCTACGTCTATATCGCAGAGCGTTACAGGGAAGAGGGTAGAAACAGGCTTGTTCTTGGCATTACCGCATCGCCAGGGAGCAGTGTCACGAAGATACAGGAGGTCTGTGAAAATCTGGGGATCGAACGGGTTGAGATCAGACGTGAGGATGATCCAGAGATCCTGCCTTACATATTCAGGAGAGATATTGAGTGGGTGAAAGTTGATGTGCCGCACGAGATCAAACAGTTAAAGCAGATACTTGAGGAGCTATTTTTGGATCGGGTTAGAAAGCTTGGTGAGCTTGGTTTTCACCTCTACAGGGGAAAGAAGACATCAACAAAGGAACTACTTGATCTGCAGGCGAAAATACAGGCAAGGCTTCGAGAACAGCAGCATACAAGGTTCTACAAGGCGGCATCACTCGTGGCTGAGCTTCTGAAGATCCGCCATGCAATTGATCTTGTTGAGACACAGGGAATCAATGCAGTACGAAAGTACTTCAGGCGACTTCTGAACGAGGCAAACTCGAAGAACGCAACAAAAGCATCTAAAAGACTTATTCGTGATCCGATATTCATAAGGGCGCTCAACATGGCAGAAGAGATTGAGCTTGAACATCCAAAGCTCAAACGGCTGCTCTCGATCGTTGAGCGTGAGATCCAGCGAAGACCAGAATCGAGGATCATCATCTTTACAAACTTCAGGGATAGTGCAGAGATGGTGAGATCTGCGCTTTCAGAGATAGAGGGGGTTAAACCACTGCGTTTCATCGGACAGGCATCAAAAGGAGAGGATAAGGGACTCACGCAGAAGAAGCAGGTTGAGTTGATCGAAAAGTTCAAGGAGGGGGTTTATAACGTGATGGTTGCAACCTCTGTGGCAGAAGAGGGGCTTGATATACCAATGGCAGACCTTGTGATCTTCTATGAACCGATACCGTCGGAAATAAGAAACATTCAGCGAAGAGGGCGCACCGGAAGACGAAGGGCAGGCAGGATCATAATTCTGATAACAAAGGAGACCAAAGACGAGGCGTACTACTGGATAAGCAAACAGAAAGAGCGTATGATGGAGAAGGGGATGAACGCGATCAAGAGGAAGGAGGTTGAGTTCCAGGATCAGCAGGTGGAGGAGGAGAAATCCACCAGAACCAGCGAGAAAGATGACCCAATCATCTATGTTGATAATCGTGAATCACGATCGAAGGTTGTAAAATCGCTTGAAAAGATTGGTTGCGATTTGAAATTTAAAAATATCGATGTTGGAGATTACGTTGTGAGTGAACGTGTCTGTATTGAGCGTAAGAGTGTTGAAGACTTTGTAAGCTCACTCACAGATGGTGAGCGAAACCTCTTTGAACAGTTAAAAAACCTAAGGCGAGAGTATGAGCGGCCAATTCTGATAATAGAAGGAGATGGACTTTATACAGACAGAGTATCTGAGAATGTTGTGAAAGGTGCTCTGATCTCAATTGCGGTTGATTTTGCGATCCCCATTCTCTACACCAGTAATGGTGAGGACACAGCAGAAATTATCAGAAAAATTGCAAAACGTGAGCAGGATGGATTGAGACGACCATTCAGCCCACATTCAAAGAAGTCATCCCGAAACCTGAGAGAAGAACAGGAATATGTGATCTCATCAATCTCTAATATTGGCCCTGTATCGGCAAGAAACCTCTTGAAACACTTTGGATCTGTTCAGAATGTGATAAATGCGCCAGAGGATGAGCTTGTCAGGGTTGAGCGGATTGGTGATGTTACAGCAAAAAAGATCAGAGAAGTTGTTGGAGGGGCGTACGAGGAATGTGTGAACCCCCCGAGCAAAGAATCTCATTGAGTATTCAATCATCGATTATTCAAAATACTGTTAGTTAGTTTGAGAGGAAAATAATAAAATTAATAAGTAAAAAGTAAAATTAATTAAAAAATTCAGACTGGTATGAGAATAGCTCTACTCAACGACTTCTCCAAATGCCACTTTTGCGGTCACCTTGTTAATGCGAACCTGTACTTCATCTCCAATCTTTGTTTGCGGTACAAAAACCACAAAACCTTCAATTTTTGCTATTCCATCCCCTTCACGACCGATCGACTCAATTTTTACATCGAGCACATCACCCTCGTCTATAGGGGCACTTCTTCCATATCCGCCCGAAGGCGCATCAAAATTCATCTATTTAACACCTCGTATCTAAACTCACAAAGTGAGGTTATACATCTCTCCATGTGAAAGTATAAAAGCATTGCGTCGACCCAGAAGTTTACAGGATAAAAAAGCTAAAAATGATATGCAAGAACTCCAAGCAAAACAACGACCCTTGAAATCTCCCCACACGCACCTATAACGTCTCCTGAGATCCCATCAAAAGCGCGCCCGGTAAGGATGAAAACAACCCCCACCACAGGAATAACGAGCAGAAGCGCAACTGCTATCTTGCCTGCAAGGATTCCAAAAAGAATTGTTAAAATGCTTCCGATCACGATCTGGAGGTTTCCAACATGTTCAAAAAAGACTGCGCCAAGCCCGTCATAGGTTGGCTTCCCGGCAAAGGAGGTGAGAAGCATCGCGTACTTGCTACCCAGCTCAGATAAAAATATTGCTTTCAGAAGGATCAGGATGCCCGCGCCTGCAAGTTCTGCCAAGGCGGTTCCAGCAAGCCCGATCATAAATATACAGATTACAAGACCGCTTATTCCAAGTCTTGTATCTTTCATCGCGGATCGTCGGCGCTCGCTGTTTCCATGTGCCATCATGCCATCTGCGACATCTGCAAGTCCATCGATATTGTTGAAGCCTGTGATCAGAAGTGCCACGAGGAGTACGATCATACCTGTAACAGCAGGCGGGAAGAGGTAGAAGCTGATGACTGCAAAGAGGGAGCATATAGCTGCTATAAGTACTCCCAGTACTGGAAGAAGATACGCATGATCGGCAGCGCCAAAAAAATCACCATCCCTCACAGGAATTATCGTGAAAAATCCTACAGTATCCCTGAAGCCTTTGATGAGACCCATTGATCTATTCACCCTGCACTACATACTCGTCAAGTTTAAATAAGTATGATCACGACTTTCATTATGGAAGAACTTACCCCTCTACCCTCGTCCCAGCAGCCTCGATAGAATTCCCCGCTCTTCAACCACTTCTTCTTCCACATCGAGTGTATCAAGATAATCCTCCCAGCTTGCAGGATATGTGGATACGATCTGCGAGGATTCGCCACCATGCCGGGTTTTTCTCACCCGCACGTCAACAAGCACTGGTTTCTCGATGTCATTACTTACAAGAAGTGCCATACCTGCTGGAATTCGTTTTATCTCTTCCTCAAGGTCTGTGCTCATGCCTTCAAGTCCCTTGCTTAAGGCTCTGAGGTCGTTCGGGTTTGTGACCTTGAGAATTATCTGTGTGTTGCACTGAGAGAGGATGTTCTTGTCAACCCTTGCGGGACGCTGTGAGATGACAAGTAATCCAAGACCAAACTTTCGGCCCTCCGATGCGATCGTTCGGAGTATCTCGGATGAAGTCGCTTTTCCGATTCCTTTCTCAGGGCAGAAATTGTGCGCTTCCTCGATTACGAGCATCAGCGGTGGGATTTTTCCAATCTTTCGCGCTTCAAAAAGCGCTGACGCAAGCTGAGATACGATGATCTCCTGAAGCTTTGGATCGACACCTTTCATATCTATAATTGATGCCTTCCCTGGCTTAACAAGATCATCCAATGGCGTAGGACTATCTGATAAGATGCCTGTCTCTTTCAGGAGTTCGAGTGTGTGTACAATCGCCCATTTAGTATTCGTTTTGAGCTTTGTAACCTCCTCGATGATGTCATCGATCCTGTAAAAATCCATACGCTCTTTTAGCGTCTTTATCGACTGATAGAGCAAACCAAGCTGCGTATCTGTCAACGTCGGTGCCATGAGGCTTAATCTGCGTGCATCAAGATTTATACCATCAAGCCTGAAGATCGCATCGGCATAGGGAACGACCGCAAGGTTTGCAGGTGTGTATACCATCACCTGATCAGGATATGATTCTGGCATAACTCCATAGTGCTCCATCTGCGCGCGATTTTCCTCTCCATCGTTCTCAAACTTCAGCGAGACGTACTCTCCATGTGGATCGATGATCACAAGCGGTACACCCTTATCAAGAAGCTCCTCTACGATCACCCCTGATGTATATGACTTACCAGATCCTGTCTTTGCGAGGATGCTGCAGTGCTTCTGGACAAAACTGTTTGGATCGAGCATAACTTTTATATCATGCCCCTCAAGAAGCCCGATGTAGATTCCTTCTCTTCCAAGACCGATTGTTTCACGTATCAGATCCCTATCTGCTGGAAAAACGCGGTCTCCAGGCGAGAAAGGTGTTCTCGGAGATTTTAAAAGTCCATCAACGTCCCTTGCTCCAATGACAACACTCTCTGCTATAACCTTCTCTTCAACTTCCGTGAATGTACCTACAGACTTTGCCTCCTCGAATGAGAGATCACTCGATCTGCGGATCGATCTTACCTGTGAGAGTACCCATCCCTGAGTTGGGTGCCAGACTTTGACATAATCACCCTGCCTCAGGATGTCAGGCGCTGTCACGGCAAAACGAAACTTGAGTAAATCTGTATCACCGAATATTGTACCAAGTGGCCGCCTCATTCCATCCCCTCTTGTATTTCTCAACTGGTTTACAGGATCAGACCGTGGTGGTGAAAAGTCGATATTTTACGTTCTTTTCAGAAAGCTCTTCTTCTATTCGATTCGCTATGATCTTCTCTGGGTGATACAGCCCCTTCACACGTCTCGAGAGATCTTCAAAGCTCGTAAATTCCCCCTTTTTTCGCTCCTGGAGGATCATGTTTACAAACTTTCGACCGATCCCTGGAAACAGATCAAGTATATGAAGTCTTGTTGTGATCGGGTATGATTTGTTATAGACATCGAGAAACCGCTCCTCATTCTCTTTCACTATCTCAGCCAGTACGTGCTTTAACTCAGCCTTTGCCGCGTGTGTGAGTTCATCATATCTGATTCTACAGTTTACATGATCCACGATATCCCGCTCACCTTTTCCAATATAAAGCCTCTGGTGCATCACCGCTTCTTTTCCTTTCTTGGGTGTAAGTTCCATAAGCACAAAGCTCTTCTCACCGATCGCCTGTATAAGTGGTTTCTTCTGGTAAGCTGGGCGATCATCATCGATCCTGCCGTAGGGAAGAAAATCGAGCACTCTGACATAATCCTCTCTTTCCTTGCTCGCCTTAAACATCTCGATCGCTTCCCCCACTCAACGATATTTATCCACAATCTCACGTATCTCATCAAGTTCCTCTTCTGTGAGTGTGAACCGCTCCTTTGCGTAGATTGCTCGAATCTCGTCTCTTGTCTCAGGTAGCAGGTCTGCGATCCTGACGGCGAGCTCGGGTTTCATCTTATCAAGTTTCTCAAGCTCCTCCACCATCGCTCTTGATCTTGCTGCATCCATGTGGCAGAATAACTCTGCGTGTTCTATTGCTTTTCGTTTCTCATAACTGAGTTCTTCACCCTCATGTTCATCGCGAACTTTCAGCAGAATCTCTTTGGCTTCAGCCAATGTCAGTATTTCCTCGCCAAGAACTTTTTTTACGATCATGTATCGACTTTCCCGATCATTTCTGCAAAAGGAGGTGTTCTGGCCTCACAAAGATCGTTTTAAGCTTGTTTCCGTCTCGCACTTCGAGCCCGAACGCCCTTCCACGCATATTCACCACCTTTGCAGTCTTTCCATGAAATTTCGGGTTCGGCATTCCCCTGTGCACGCTCGGATCAATCTTTATGTGAACTCGCTCACCAGGTTTAAACTCCTGGACAGCCCTTGTAACAGGGGATATTCCACGCTCTCGCACCTTCTTCCTGAGCTTATACCTTGTTTTGTGCTTAACACCGTGTGATACTGGCATATACTACTCACTCCATATATTAATGCAGTTTGCTAAATAAATAGATTGCCCTCCTTTTTATATCTCTATGCCTTCAATTGGCTCAACTTCGAGGACATCAAGCTCCTCAACTGAAAGATCAAAACCCACATACTCGGCAAGACTTGGTCTGGTTCGTCCCTCATCGCCTGATATGAGTTCTTTTACGTACAACCCTGCTTCTCCAAGAATCTCGATCACGGCGCATCCATCCTCGATCGATGAGAGTGACGCTTCAAAGACTTTTCGCACCCTTGTTGTATCTTTGCGTCGGTGAAGAACCCTTATTGGCGTCTTTTGTTCGATGGTCGCACCTGAAAGTGCCTTCACACCCGCCTCAAGTCGATCTTCTGGCACACCATCAACCCTGAGCCGTACTCTGTAGCGTTTCTTCGCTGATGCTGACTTTACAAGCGCAACCTTTGATCCATCGACATATCTCAGTCCTGTGAGTTTCACCTTCTGTTGATCAATCCCTTCCTCAAGCAGTTTCAGGTCAACCTCCCGAATTGCTGGCGATTTTATCTCAAGAATAAAGGGGCGCCCCGTACCAAGCATCCGCGCATCGATGTCTTCCCTGCCTGCACCATGAAGCACGTAACCTTTTGCCCTGAAAAGCTGAAGTGCCACCTCACCGATGAGTTCCTCAACCGATTCTGCATAGAGTTTACCGGTAAAATTACATCGCTCACAGCCTCTGCCACGACACTGGTTGCAGGGCCATCTTGTCTGTGGAATGCCCCTGACAAGTTTTTGATACCTTCCAAATACAAATACCGGGTTTATCGTAAGTTCAACTGCGTTTCGGGTAAGATCGAGAATTATAAGCACATCTGGCCGTGTAAACTCAACTTCAAGATCTGTCCTTGATGCTACAATCTTTCCAACCTCGCGGTTAAGCTCAGACTTTAAAGGCTCAGCGCACTTTATCTCACACTCACTCCACAGAATCTCTTCGTTCTCAGAAAGAAGTCCACTAACATGCGTTCCAATCAGGAATGTTCTGCATTCAATATTCTGCAGCGCTTCTTCAACCTTTGTAGCCCATTTTTCAAGCTCTTTATCACTAAATAAGCCAAGACAGAGCCAGCAATCCCCTTCATCAGTTCCATCGATCTCCCGATCATCATGTGCCATCTGCAGAACTGTCCTGAGTGCGCGCCCACGCTCACGATTTGTAAGCCCTGTAGATAGCTTTGCAAACTGCCTGCCAAGACAGTTATCACAGATTTTGCCGGATGCAATGATCTTCTCTGAAACGGCCAGCAGATCGTATTCTACCATCCTCTGACCTGAAGAAGCTTCTCTGCGGGGATAGAACCAACCTCCATACCTTTCATTGGCTCCCCAAGTCCACTGGAAATCTCTGCAAGCCTGCGAGGATTATCAAAGTTGTTCACTGCATCAACGATCGCGCGAGCCATTCGTTCTGGATCGGACGACTTGAATATCCCTGAGCCAACAAAGACTCCGTCTGCCCCAAGCCTCATCATCAGCGCAGCATCTGCGGGCGTTGCAATCCCACCTGCCGCAAAGTTGACAACAGGCAGTCTACCAAGTTTTGCTGTTTCAAGAACAAGCTCAAAGGGCGCTTCAATCTCTCTTGCAACATCCATCAGCTCTTCCTCGTTCTTTCCCTGAAGTGACCTGATCGTCCCCATAATGAGCTTCATGTGCCTTACAGCCTCCTTTACATCGCCCGTTCCAGCCTCGCCTTTTGTTCTGATCATCGCAGCACCTTCATCTATCCTGCGAAGTGCTTCCCCAAGATCTCTTGCTCCACAGACAAAAGGAACAGTAAAACGCGTTTTATCAATGTGATGGGTGTCAACTGGAGTTAAAACCTCTGATTCATCGATCATATCCACGCCCAGCGCCTCGAGAATCTCGGACTCTACAAAGTGACCTATCCTCGTCTTTGCCATAACAGGGATCGTGACGGCATCGATGATCGCTGCAACAACCGCGGGATCTGCCATTCGTGCAATGCCTCCCGATGCCCTGATATCAGCAGGAACTCTGTGCAGGGCCATCACAGCAACAGCTCCAGCGTCTTCTGCGATCTTTGCTTCTTCAGGGTTTGTAACATCCATGATTACACCACCCTTCTGCATCGATGCAAAACCGCGCTTCAGGAGCTCTGTACCATGCCTCAGCTCTTTAAGTTCAATCTCCATCAATGATGATCTATGCTATATCCATACTTAAAGCTTACCTGATCTGACCAAAACCCTTCAGAACTTTCACGCCTGAAAACCTCTCGCCAGCATCTCCCGCCATGCTTCATCCGTCAATCGCTCATCCATTGACTGTTTGAACTCATAATGGCTCATAACTGGTCCTGCTGCGATTAAAATCCTGTTATCAGGTGTTTTGTAGGCAACAAGGATAAGGTTGACATACCCAACCCCTTCCTCAAGTACCTTTCCTGTATTGGTATCGGTGTGAACATCGGCAATCACTGTCGTCTTTTTTGCTTTTTCATCAAGATCACCAAGAACACCATCAAACTGGGCGTCGATCTCATTTATAAATTGATAATCCGCCTCTGTGAGTGATTCTCCCTCAAGCTCACGCACTGAGATCTCAATGAGTCGTTTGAGCACCTCTTCGAGATTTTGAAGTCGTCTCCTCCCAGCATCATCAAGCACACCCATATCATCAAGCCCCTCTTCTGTCATTGTGGTCAAGGCAAGCAATCGGTTGTAGAACTCTGGAACTGGCTCAACATATCCTGTAACTTCTGGTGGTAAAATGCCTGTTGCCTTCATTGTATAACTCTGTTTGGCATACAGTATTGTATCATGTCTCAACTCTGTCCATGATGCGAGGCTTGTGTTAAGTTCCTTTTGTTGCCATGCATCTGTCTGCATGAAGGTTGGATAGCCATCATCATAGCTTTTGAGGAGTGGTTTTAACGTATAGAGCCACGCCCAGTAGAGGTTCCTGTTCCAGTCACTTTCATCAAAAGCGTCAAATTCAGCCTTGAGTTTTGCATACTGCTTTGCGTATCCAGGGTAATCACTTTCATTCAGCTCATCAAGCCTCTTTTCTGCCTCACGTGAACCAAGAAGTGCCATAAGGTCAAGCCCCGTGGGAAATAACCTCCCTTCAACCTTTGGAAAAACCAGGTTCTGGAAGATGTACGAATCTGGGATGAAACGCTGTCCCATCAACCTGAACCCCTCTGTATTCTCAAGACAACGATCTGCCTCTTCTGGTGTGAATGGTGGATCGATCTCGCATCGTCCCGTCCCCCCATAGATTTTGGGTGAATCATATTCAGCAAGCTTTGCCTTCATCAGATTGATATTCTCACCTGTAAGCTCACCAGGCTCAAGTTCATCGCCAAAAACGTGGTTAAGGGCGTCGATGTACTCATATGGTCCAAGATCATCTGATAAACCAACGAAAAAGGCGGTTACTGTATATATTCGCTCCCATTTTGCCATGAGATCCGGTGACCCAGCAAGATAACCTGCAATCAAGCTTGCACCGATTGTCTGAAGCTCTGCATCCTCTTTGGTGACGAGGCAATCCCCACATCCCCCTTTAAGGAGAAAACTCATCCTGCCATAGAAGCTCATCACCTTAAAGTAGCGTTTGAGTTCTTCAGATTGCGTGTAATGTCCACGTGGGACGTACTGTGAATAATCCTCCTCATAGGTGAAGATTGGTGATGGCGCAAATCCTGAATGTGCTTCGATCAGCTTAAGCTCTGCCTCAACCTCATCTGCAACATATTCAGGGATTGCGTGAGTCCTGTTCTCACCTTCAAGAAGACATAAACCCACCGCAAAAAATGCAACATTTCTCCGTGCTGCCTCTTTGAGATCTCCCTCTGTGTTTGCGTATGTTTTAGTGGATTTTTCAAGCAGTTCTTCAGTGATCTCACAGATCAAACCATAGAACTCTCGCTCCTCGATCTCTTTCAGGCTCTCATCAAACTGTAGATGGTAGAGATGGAGCAGCGTGTCAGAGGTGATAAATACCGGAATATCCATGCTTCTAAGCTCTTTGTAAGGTGCTGTAATATCTTCTTCCTGTGGATTCAGGGGATTCTCGATTATTACAAACCCGTTCTGCTCAAGCTCATCCCTCATTGCATCACTCAACTCGATCTTATCTGACAAACTCCTGAAATTTTCAATATCCTCTGTTTCAAGTGGAAGTGTGTACTGGGGCGAGTTAGGACTGAACTCAAGTGTGTTCAGCGTGTAATGATTTGAAAAAGTCTTTTTCGCTCCAGATACCATGGTCAAGTCTATCGGTTCGATCGTCAGGTTTGTGGGTGGAATTGCAGGCTGTGACGAGATACACCCTGCACTTAAGAATAAAAATACTGTGATGAGAACGATCGATCGATTCATGATTGGAGATTGTCGATCCATGGTTTAAAATCTTTCTTAAACTTCAAAGTGAGCTGTAGTTATAAGGGTATTACCCGTCTTTGGCAAACTTCATATACCCATGCGAAGAGGTGCTGGTAAGATGATGGAAGAGGGAATGGCGTTCGAAGACGTTCTTGCCGAACTTGAAAGATTCAAAGAGCAGGATCTTAAATATACCCGTATACTCAGTTCGATGTGTACAGATCCCCACCCGATCGCTAAGATTGCACACAGATTATTTCTGGAGGCGAACCTCGGAGATCCAGGGCTTTTCCCAGGTGCAAAAGCGATCGAGGAGCGAACGATATCGATGATCGCAGATCTGCTCGGTGGTGACGATACTGTAAGAGGTTATCTAACAACCGGGGGCACAGAGTCGAATATACAGGCGATAAGAGCATTCAGGAACGCTGCTCAAATACGTGATGGGAATATCATTGTTCCACAGTCAGCTCACTTCTCATTCGACAAGATCGGAGATCTTCTTGCGGTGGAGGTTAGAAAAGCGCCATTTGATGCGAGTTTCAGGGTTGATCCAGATGCAGTTGAGGAACTTATAGATGATCGGACAATTGGAATTGTTGCAATTGCAGGAACAACCGAATATGGCCAGATTGATCCGATTGAAGCACTTGCAGAGATTGCACGTCGTAATAACCTCTTTCTTCATGTGGATGCGGCTTTTGGCGGTTTTGTAATCCCATTTCTTGATTCGCATCCACCATTCGATCTATCAGTGGAAGGGGTCTCATCGATCACGATCGACCCACACAAGATGGGAATGAGCACCATACCCTCAGGCGGTCTCCTCTTTAAAGATGGAACGCTTCTGGATTTTCTCTCAACACCAACGCCATATCTCACATCGAAGAATCAGTTCTCGCTCACAGGTACACGAAGCGGTGCGACAGCCGCATCCACGTATGCAGTCCTCCGGCATCTTGGGCGACGGGGTTTCAAGCAGATCGTTGATCGCTGTATGCAGATGACGGCAAAGCTCAGGAGCGGTACAGAATCCGCTGGTATCACATCGCCTGTTGAACCGATGATGAATGTACTGACCCTTGAGGTTGCAAACCTTGAACAGGTTATAGAACGGCTCGCGCAATCTGGATGGAGGGTCTCTGTTACAAGAGATGGATTCATGCGCCTCGTCATAATGCCGCACCTCACAGAACCAATCATCGATGAATTCCTGAGTGATCTTGAAGATGCAACAAAAGACTGAGTTCAGGATAGATATCGAAGGGATTATAAATATTATCAGGAGACGGGGGGTTAGATCCGTAGGACTGCAGCTTCCAGCTGGACTTATGAGACAGGGACGACTGATATCAAAGGAAATACAAAATCAGTGTAATATTCCTGTTATAATCGCTGGAAAAGGATGTTATGGTTCATGTGACATCGATACAGAACTTCTGGGGATGGTTGATCTCCTCTTTCACTTCGGGCATTCTGGCAGCGACCGCGAGAATCTCATCTTTGTCGAGGTGCGATCCACTCTCGATGTCTCACCTGCTATTGAATCTGCGATTGAATATCTTGAAGGCGACAAAATAGCTGTTGTCACAACGATCCAGCATATAGATCAACTTGATAGAGCTAAGACGATCCTTGAACGCGCTAAAAAAGAAATTATGATAAGGATGGGTTCTGGAGATGGAATAAACTATCCAGGACAGGTTCTTGGATGTAACGCATCAGCCGTTGATCCTCGCTGCGATGAGGTGCTTTTTATCGGGACGGGATTGTTTCATCCGGGGGGGATCGCTCTCATCTGTAAAAAAAAGGTCGTTGCAGCAGATCCATATACAGAGAGGGTCGAGGTGATAGATCCTGAAAGTCTGATCAGGAGGCGGTGGGCGATACTTGCGGGGGCGATCGATGCAGATGTTTTTGGAGTTATTCTCTCGGCCAAGAGCGGACAATACAACAAAGAGCTTGCGGATAAGATCCTGAAAGCTGCAGCAGATCATAAGATCGAGGCACATCTCATTCTACTCGATGAGGTCACAGAGGATGCACTCATAAATCTGGGAATGGATGTGTATATCAATACTGCATGTCCAAGACTCGTGGATGATATGGAGCAGGTTACACTCCTCAATCCAGATGAATTTAAGAAGCTACTT
Organism: Candidatus Syntrophoarchaeum caldarius; assembly: GCA_001766815.1. NCBI lineage: Archaea > Methanobacteriati > Halobacteriota > Candidatus Syntropharchaeia > Candidatus Syntropharchaeales > Candidatus Syntropharchaeum > Candidatus Syntropharchaeum caldarium. Next base: position 36,155 of record LYOS01000005.1, on the reverse strand, counting down.
GATCTGAGGGAGAGGTGATGGTGCGTCTTGCCCTGAAGGTGGGATACATTGGCTCAGCATATCACGGCTTCCAGATCCAGCCAGACCTTCCAACAGTTGAGGGCAAACTCTGCGAGGGACTGGAGTCATCCGGTGTAATTTCCGATCGTAGAGCTTCACGATTTATATCCGCAGGCAGGACAGACAGGGGAGTTCATGCATTCGGCCAGGTTGTAGCTTTTGATACAGATAATTATCGGCTCGCGGTCCCAAGAATCATCAATACATTCCTTCCTGAAGATATATGGGTCTGGGCGAGGTCTGAAGTCGATTCGTCCTTTGACCCGAGAAGGGATGCACTCAGCAGGGAGTATCGATATATTCTCTATGCCGGTTCACTCGAGATCGAACGTATGAAAGAAGCATCAAAAATTTTGATTGGCAGGCATGATTTTGCATCGTTTTCAAAGCGGGGAGATGAGCTCACAACGATAAGGGATGTGCATAAGATTGATTTAAAGATGCAGAACGATCTCATAATCTTTGATATATCAGCAGATGCATTTCTCTGGCAGATGGTGAGAAGGATTGTGGCTGCACTTGCGCTTGTTGGAAGTGGAGAGAAGGATTCTGACTGGCTTGAAGGGCTTTTAAACTCCAAAACCAGCACAATCGCACCTGCACCAGCCTATGGACTTATCCTCAGAGGTGTCTCTTACAGGGACCTGAAGTTCGAGGTTGATCGATACGTATGCGATCGTATGGTGAGTGCACTTTCTGAGCGTTTTGAACATTACGCTGTTTTGAAAGGAGTCATGGATGGGATGAGGAACAATAAATTGATATAAAGTAAATTGAATTACTTGTCCATAAAATTTAAGTAGTATGGAATCAACATATCTATTATGCAGGTGAAAGAGCTGACTCCGGAAGAGATCGCAGCAGTGCAGGAACTTGAGAAAGAACTCGGCGTGGTGCTTGTTGCATATACCCGCTACGCAGACCTCGATGAAAAAGAGCTTGAGAAGATCCAGGATCTTGAAAAAAAGCTCGGTGCGACACTGCTTGCGTTTAATCCGTAAATTTGAATGGCAGGTGGATCGGCAGCCCCGATCTAACCTATTTTTATCTTTTATCGCACGATTCAGCGTTGTAGATGAGATTCAGCTTACCATAACCCTAAAATACCCAGGGAGTAAAAGGTCTCTACGATGAAAGTGGCGATGTCGAATCCTGATATAGCGGCAGTAGTTCTTGAACTCAAAGCGCTCATAGGTGCAAGAATCGATAAGAGCTACCAGCATGCACGTGATACGATAAGAATTAAACTAAGGACTCAGGGAGAAGGTTACAGGGATTTGATAATCGCAACTGAAGGCAGAATTTATCTAACCGATTACCCACCCGAAAGCCCGATGTTACCCCCGAGTTTTCCAATGTTTCTGCGCAAATATACAAAAGGTGCGCGAATCACCAGAGTAAGCCAGCACAACTTCGATCGGATTGTGGAACTTGAGCTTGAAAGGCGTGACGGTCGATTTATACTCCTTGCAGAACTCTTCGATCCAGGCAATCTGATGCTTCTCGATAGTGATTACAGAATCTTGCTCCCGTTAAGGCAGATGCGGTTCAGGGATCGTACCATAAAGCGTGGGGAATTATACACATACCCCACGGCTGGTACAAATCCACTTACAATGAATAAAGAGGAGCTTTTTGAGCTTTTCAAACGATCAAAGCGCGATCTTGTGAGGACAATCGCTGTGGAACTCAAGATCGGGAGCCTTTATGCCGAAGAGGTCTTTCTGAGGTGTGAGGTGGACAAGAGCATGGATGCATCGAGCATATCATGGGAAACATCCTCTCTGATCTTTGATACAATCCACGAGATCTTTGATCCGATAAAACGTGGTGATCTCAAGCCTCAGATTATAAAAAAGAATGGAGAACTCCTGGATGTTGTACCTGTCGAGCTCAGGACATACAGCAGTGATACGTTCGAAAAAGAGGAGTTCGAGAGCTTCAATGCAGCGCTTGATGCCTATTACAGCACACGAGGACTTACAGAAGGATTTGAATCTGAAAAAAGAGTTGTAAGCAAAAAGTTAAGCCGAATTGAGCGTATATTGAAGCAGCAGGAGGATGCAATCACCAAATTTGAGCAAGAGGAATCACTCTGTAAGCGAAAAGGGGAGGCGATCTATGCAAATTATCAGATCATCGATGAGATACTTTCAGCGATCAGGTCGGCAATTGATAAGGGATATTCGTGGCAGGAGATCGAAAGGATCATTGAATCCAACAGAGGAGCTAAAATCGAGTCTGTTACAGCTATAAAATCACTTGATGGATCAAAAAAGACGGTTACGCTCGATCTCGATGGTCTTGAACTTGAACTCGATATCAGGCTGACACCTGAGCAGAACGCGGCAGCGTATTACGACCGTTCGAAGGTATTTCGTTCAAAACGCAGGGGTGCCACGGAGGCACTTGAAATGACACGTCTTCGTTTTGAGAAGGCGCAGCAAGCAGAGGAAGACGCGGGTGCAGAATCTATGATAGATACCAGAATTCCACAACGACGGGTTCGACAGAAAGAACACTGGTACAACCGTTTCAGATGGTTCAGAACATCGGGAGGACTCCTCGTGGTGGGCGGCAGGGATGCGGGGACAAACGAGGATCTGGTTAGAAAGTACCTTGAGAAGGGTGATCGATTCTTCCACACAGCATACCCTGGTGCACCTGTTGTTATTCTGAAGCTTAATGAAAACGAGCCATCAGAGCAGGATCTGTTTGAAGCAGCTCAGTTTGCGGTTTCATTTTCAAATCTATGGAAGGATGGGTTTGCAGCAGGGGATTGTTACTGGGTAGAACATGATCAGGTCTCAAAAACTCCTGAACATGGCGAATACCTTCCAACAGGTTCATTTGTCATCAGAGGAGAGCGGAATTACTATAAGAACACGCCACTTTCGTGCAGCATCGGGATCGAAATTGCAGATGAGACACTTCTTCTTGCAGGACCTACATCCTCGATAAAGACCTGGTGTAAGTACATTGTCACGATAACACCCGGCAAACGCGGACATAACGAGATCGCCCGAGATATTGCTTCCAGATTTATGGATATGGCAGATTTAGAGGATAAAAGAGTTGTGAAAGAGATTGCATCTGCTTCAAAGATCGCCCATATTCTTCCACCCGGAGGATCGCAAATACTTGAAGAACCTGGGCGGCAATCGAGACAAAAAGTTTAATAGCTCTCCAGTCAATCTCTCTCTGGTGAGTGTGATGGAGATATGCGGCGTAAAAGTAAGTGATGAATATTTCAACATAAATAAAGTTGCACTGGCGTTCTTATTTGCAGGACTTACAGGGCTTGCAGCACAGATTAGAATACCTTTACCTTTCACACCTGTTCCAATAACCGCACAGGTGATATTTGTCCTTTTATGTGGAGTTATGATCGGAAAGTACGGCGGATTGAGCCAGTTGATCTATGTGGGGGCTGGAGCGGCTGGCGTGCCGTGGTTTAGCAACATGAGCGGTGGCGTCTCTGTACTGAGTGGTGTTACAGGAGGCTACCTTCTTGGTTTTATCCTTGCAGCATTCTTGATTGGAAGCGTGGTTGAATCATATCCAGCGATCTTGAGGCGTTTTACGCTTCTTTTTTTCCTGATGCTCACAGGTGTTGGTGTGATCTATACATCTGGCGTCATACACCTCTCACTCGTTCTCGGCGTTGGGATCAGAGAGGCGATTGTTCTCGGGGCTCTCCCATTTATCGCAGGTGATATTTTCAAGGCATCGGTTGCCGCGCTTATTGCAGGAGGATACAGAATCAGAAGAGTGCGAGCGTGAGCATAAGTGAGAAGATCCCAAAGAGATCCATCATGCTTGATGTTACCGGGATTGAGTGGATATCTGGATCAGCACCAAGTTTAAACGTTCCGCTGGCGACGAGATAGGCGATTATATTTACCATCGTCGTTGATGCAAGCCCCGCAATAAAACTCATCATGATCATCTGAACCGCACCTGGTGATGCAAACCCCAGCATTTCACTCAATAGATGAGATGATACCCCAACAAGGGGAAAGACCACGATTGCAAAGAGATACATCGCGGTGAAATTTCTTCTTGCCGCTCTTTCTGGAAATTTGGATGGATAGATGACACCTAAGTGTAACATCGAGGATAGTCTTGCGGATAGAATGCCACCGAGTGCATTATTAACCCCCAGAAACGGTGGAATCAGAACGAGGATTGCTGCAATATCAATGAGTGATTCAAGCCTCGTATCAATTATAAACCCTCCAAACGCGCCCACAAATGATGTGAATACCAATATGGGGATGCTTTCCCTGAATATCTGCCCTGTAATACCTTTCTCCTTAATTCCGAATATAAATAAAAGGAATGCGATTAAAACTACCAGCACTGCAAGCCAGTTGAGAATCATATCAGAGATTGCTGAGATTCTTATCATAACTATTGCAGCGATGTAGAGAGACGGAATTGTTATAATGTCCCCAGTAGCTGTTATAACAGGTGCCGAGAAATTATCTATGTCCCATCCTCCAAAATAGCCTACCTTCGAGATTATTATAACAATAGGAATGAGGATGCTCGCTGATATTATACCAGCTAAAAACGAGATGAGTATGAAACCACTTAGTGGAATGTTCGCAAGACCAAATGTCAGGGATACCAGCTTTGCAACGATACCAAGTATAACAGAGACAAAAATCGTCAGAAGACACGATGCAATGACATTTCTCGATAGAAGTGAATCTCGCTGGAGTGATGGGGTGAATGTCCCTGTCTGCATCGATGTGCCGAGGCGGGATGCAAGTGCACCATAGACGTTGCCTCGCATACCCATCGCAGGCGGAACCAGTATGATAAGCCCAGGGATAAGTTCCAAAAAATTACCGAGTGATCCAAGCTCAATACCGGCTATAAGATCTCCGATGATACATATAAGAAGTCCAAGAGATCCAAATCTGATGAGATCTGAAAATTCCAGTGTAAACGTAGAAGCACGGCTGAATAGTTCTCTTTTTAACCAGATTCTTCGTGCTACCATCGCTTACACCTCGCTCTATCCATTCAAGCCTATCTGGTGGTTCGTTCGTGCAATCATCCATCTGATCACTTACTGCCTGCATAAGCTAACTCTATTTACTCAGATGATGGATAAATAAATATGTGTGGGTTATGTGCACCTTTTAAAAAAGAAAAGTTTTTATTATAGAAGCAGAAAGAATGAGCAGTTTGAGTATCAGATATACCTATGGGTAATTCGGAGGAATTTCATTGTTAAAACCTGCCAGAATGAAACGAATACAGGCTGTCGTCCTGGATGAATATACAAACGAGGTTGTGAAAAGCCTCGAAAAGGCGGGTGTGATCCATCTCACAAATATAACAGAAGATCTCGAGAGATGGGAAGGATTACTCACACCTTACACACACGATGAGACGATAGCCAGAACATCTGAGCTATTTACGCGGATAAACACAATTCTGGAACATCTCGGGGAGAAAGAGGAGCAGGGTATCATCTCCAGGCTCTTCAAAGGCACAGAGATACAGCGAACGAAAGTCGAGGATAAACCGCTGGGAGGACACACGGCAACGATCGAAAGTACTTTTGGAGAGATTGAGAAGCGGGTTCTTGACATAAATTCCAGGCTCGAATCGGTCAAGGATGAGTTATCAACGGCTTATTTTACAAATAGAATCTTGAAAGTCCTTGAAAAGCTCAATCTTGATCCGGACTATATCGGTGCATTCACATTCACCTCAACGATAGCAGGCCTTCTGCCAGCACAGAATATACCTGATGTTGAAGCATTTCTTAATGAGAATATCGGCGAAGAGTTCATCATGATTCGAGAGGATCTGGAAGGTGGAGCCGAGAGCCTGATAATCGTAACCAGCCTTGCTGAACGGCGTGACGATATTTATAAGTTCCTCAGGATCGTTGATTTCGAGGAATTTGCCCCGTCACCTGAGCTTCCAGGTGCGATAAAGGATGCGATGGAGAAGATCACCCCCACGATCGAGACACTTGAGAACGAAGTAAAATCCTTACAGGCTGAACTCGTTGAGATCAGAGATAGTAAACTTGATGAACTCCTCATGATGCGTGAGCTGGTTGAGATTGAGGATAGCACACTCAGGTCAAAGCTCAACTTTGGATCCACTGATATGGTCAATGTGCTTGAGGGCTGGATTCCGGCAAAACGGGTGGCTGATGCGGAAGGTGCGATCAAAAAAGCTTCTGAAGGTTACTGTATCATCGATGTAGCTGAGCCCACAGATGAGGAACTACCACCAACACAGCTACAGAACCCGAGGTTTGCAAAGCCCTATGAGATGATGGTGGAAATGTTTGGGGTGCCAAACTACAGGGAATTTGATCCAACCCTTTTGATGGCTGTTATCTTCCCAATATTCTTTGCCTTCATGTTCCCCGATGTTGGACACGGTTTTGTTGTGTTGCTTCTGGGGCTGCTTGTTGGCGTCTTTATGAAGGGGATTGGACCCAGTATGCGAGATTTAGGACTCATCATGATCCCATGCGGAATCGCATCGATGATCACAGGTGCACTATTTGGTGAGATCTTTGGATGGGGCGAGGCGGCAGAGGCATTTATCGGTGAGCAGGTGCATCCGTTGATGGAACCACTCTGGTTTGATCCGATCCTTGAGGCCCACAGTCCGATCATCTTTGGAATCACGAGTGGTGTTGTTGCGTTCTTCGTGATAACCCTCATATTTGGTGGTCTGCACCTCACATTCGGCGTCATACTCGATATTATCAACAGGATAAAGACTAAACGGAGTCCTCTATATCCAGTACTCTGTCTCTGGTTCTACTCAGGTTTCTTCTACTGGCTTATGTACCTTGTTGTCAACGGCAATCTCTATATGAAAGCGGACCTGTACATATGGATGGCGATACCACTTGCAATCGTCTCTGTCGAAGGTGTGCTCGAGGCTCGGCATGAATCAAAAAAGAGTGGAGTCTCTGGAGGCGCAATGGACGCTGTTTCATGGCTTCTTGGTGGAATAATCGAGGCGCTTGATGTCTTCTCGAAGTTCCTCTCAAACACGATATCCTACGGCAGGATACTTGCGATGGCGCTCGCACATGTCTGTCTTATGGTACTTACGATCCTGATCGCATACATGCTCGTTGATATCAGTGTGATCGGTCCGATACTGTTCATACTGATCATCATCGCAGGTAACATCGTTGTGATAGGGCTTGAAGTGCTTCTTGTCTCGATCCAGACGATCAGGTTGCACTTTTACGAGTTCTTCACAAAGTTTTATGATGCAACAGGGATTGCGTACCAGCCTCTCAAGGTAGAGAGAGTATACACAGAAGAATGAATAAATACACGGCAGAGGGACTCGGATATGCACTCGAGATTGTCACCTCTGTCGTAGTTGTTTCTTTTTTGGGGTTACTTATAGCAGGCTGGCGCCCGGGTGAGGTTATTGAGGGGAGGCATGCTATCGGGCTCTTTCTCGGTGCAATTACTGGGTTTATCCTATCTATATACAGTGTAATTAAGAAATACCAACAAGAATAGTTTTTAAAAAGCCTCACAGTACCCCAAATCAAAACGCTTAAATATGCTGATAAAGATTTGTGCACAGGTGATTAGATGAACTCTTACGAGAGAGTGATAGCAGTTCTGGAAGGTAAAAAAGACGAAGTAGATCAGATACCGTGTGTCAACACAGTATCCACCGCAACAGTGGAGTTTATGGAGAAGGAAGACGCGTACTGGCCGGATGCACACAAAGACCCTGAAAAGATGGCAAGGCTCGGTGCGGCGGCACATAAATACTGTGGTCTTGACAACATCACGATTCCTTTTGATATGACAGTGGAAGCAGAGGTATTCGGTACACCGATCGATTTCAGAGAGAAAGCGGCGAAAAAAGGAAGATACCTCTGGCCTGGTTCCAAACGGCATGTCGCGGAATCCCCTGAGATGATCTACATACCAGATGATATCGCGAACACAAAGCGTGTTCCAGTGATCTCAAAGGCGATAAAGATACTGAAGGAAGAGTATGGTGGCAAGGCGGCTGTAAATGTCTTTATGGTACCACCATTTACAGGACTGAGCAGTTATATTGTGGATACGATCAAGTTCATGATGGCGATGAAGTCAGACCCTGATCTCGTTGGTCGATTCATGGAAACACTGACACCCCCTTTCATCGAGATTGCAAATGCATATGTTGATGCGGGTGTTGATATGATAACGCTCCACGACATGGGTGCACCATGTGATAACATATCCCAAGAACAGTTTGTACAGTTTGTTAAGCCATATCTGACGAAAATAATTGCAGAGATCGATGTTCCGGTTGTTCTTAACATCTGTGGAAAGACCGAACCGATAATTGGTGATATGGTTGAATGCGGTGCGAATGCAATTGCAGTTGATGAGAAGGATTCAATCGCAAATGTGAGGGCTTCTGCAGACGCTGTTACTCCAGGATATCCAATCATCGGCAATCTGGCACCCAAGAGTGTGATTCACCAGGCTCCAATAGAAGTAATAAAAGAGCAGGTGAAAGCAGTAATCGATCAGGGTATTGATATGGTAGCTCCTGGATGTGATTTCTGGATACAGACACCTTCAGAGAAGATCAAAGCCATGGTTGATGCAACCGCAGAATTTGGTAAAAAATAGATAAATTTATAAGTACAAGATTGAATTGTGGATACAAAAATAGTAATGTCGATAGAATTAGAAGGTGATGTTATATGGATAGAGAAGAATTCCTTGAAGCTGTAAAGAATGCGCTTGTTGTAGGAGATAAAGAAACATGTGTCAACCTCATCAAAGAGCATATCGATGAAGGTATAGCAACCCCACTTGATATACTCAGACTTGGTCTTGGTGAGGGTATGACAATTGCAGGTGACAAATACGAGGCGGGCGAATACTTTGTCCCAGAGATGCTGATGTGTGTTGACGTAATGGATGCCGCGATGGAGATTGTGATGCCAAGAATCAAAGAAGAGATGGCGGCATCAGGTGGCGAGACTATCGGTAAAGTCGTAATCGGTGTTGTTGAGGGAGATATTCACGACATCGGTAAGACTATCACCGCATCACTTCTTGAGGCTGCTGGATTTGAGGTCTATGATCTTGGACGAGATGTTCCTGCAGAAGAGTTCATAAAGAAGGCAAAGGAAGTTGGTGCTGATGTTATCGCTGCAAGTACACTCATGACTCCAACACTCGAGGTTATGGAAGAACTCCACGAGGATCTCGAAGATGAGGGTCTGAGGGACAAGGTCAAGACGATCATCGGCGGTGGTGCAACCTCAGATGAGTTTGCTGAAGAGATCGGTGCAGACGGTTATGCAGCAGACGCGGTCGAGGGAGTTGATGCGATAAAGCGTATGGTCCAAGAGATTAAGATGGCGATGGCGGAACTCGATAAGAGGGTTGAGTGAACTCTCTTTTTTCTTTTTCTTTTAATTACAATCAATTGAAGGTTACAGGAGGTATATAGGTGGCAGGACACGTAACTGATTACAACGTTGTCTTCTTCCCATCGGGGTTGCGAGGCACATTTGAGCCTGGTACAAACCTCTTTGAGGTTGCGATGAAGCTCGGTGTGGACATCGCTACGATCTGCGGTGGAGCACGTGAGTGTGGAAAGTGTAAGGTCGTTGTGGAAGATGGACTTGAGCTACTTGATGATATGCAGCCCTCCGAAGCGGCACTCCTCTCTGATGATGAAAAACGAGAGGGAGTCAGACTACTCTGCTGTATTGAGATGCCCAAAGAAGGTAGGCTTGTGCTCAAGGTACCTGAATCCAGCAGGCTCGGGGCACAGCGGCTTCAGACAGAGGGACTTGAGCTGCCAGAGGACTTTGTCATCGACCCAGCGATCCGCAAGTATCATATCGTACTACCGAAAGCAACGCTGCATGATGATCGTGCAGATCAAACAAGACTCCTTGAAGAGTTCAAGAAGCAATATGGAATCGATCTTGAGATACCCTATGAAGTTCTGACATATCTACCAATCGTGATGCGAGAGGTGGGTGGTAAGAAGAAGGACTTTGATATTACCGTTGTAACCATCGACGATAACAAGGTGCTGGCGGTTGAGCCAGGTGATACCACTGATCGATGCTATGGATTTGCGGTTGATGTTGGATCGACAAAACTTGCAGGTTTCCTGATGGATCTCAACACAGGGAAAGTCGTGGGCGTTTCGTCGAGGATGAACCCCCAGATTCCCTATGGTGAGGATGTCTTATCAAGGATTACATATGCAAAGAAGGGGATGGAAAATCTCAAGACAGTGCAGTCGGCCGTCATAAGTGGATTGAATGACATGCTCGATGAGATCTGCGAGCTTACCGGTATTCGACATGATGAAGTATATGAAGCAGTGGTTGTCGGAAATACAGCGATGCATCATCTACTCCTCGGCGTATGGCCCAAGTTTGTGACCTTTGCACCATACCCCGCAGCAGTGAGAAAATCATTGAGAGCGCCCTCTGCAAAACTCGGTTTGAAGATGCACCCCAATGGATCTACCTATTCACTCCCGATCATACGGGGCTTTGTGGGTGCAGACCAGATTGCAGCCCAGCTTGCGGTTGACTTCTTAAACAACGATGAGATGATCCTCGAGCTTGATATCGGTACAAACACCGAGATGACGCTTGGAAACAAGGATGGATGCATGTGTGTATCATGTGCTTCAGGTCCTGCATTTGAGGGTATGATGATCAGGTGCGGTATGCGGGCGTCAAATGGTGCGGTTGAGAAGATCAGAATCGATCCCGAGACAAGAGAAGTCGAATACAAACTCATCGAAGGGATCACATCAGGCGCTATCCGATCCTGTTCAAAGTTCAGAAAAGTGGAGACAAAAGCGATCGGTATATGTGGATCCGGGCTCTGTGATGTTCCAGCAGAATTTTTGAAGGCTGGTATAATACTCCCATCCGGGCAGATGAACAGAGAGTTACTGGGAGTCGATCCGAGGATGCGGGAAGGTCCACGAGGCCTGGAGTATGTGATCGTTCCAGCAGAAGAGACCGCGATCGGGAAGGATATCGTGATCGAACAGGCAGATATAAGAGAACTGACGCTTGCAAAGGGAGCTATGTTCTGTGGCGCATATCTACTGATGCGTGAGATGGGTCAGACCGTGGAGACGATCGATAAGCTTGTCATCGCTGGTGCATTCGGAAACTTCATCGATCCAGAGTCTGCCCGTACAATGGGTATGTTCCCTGAGTTCCCACTCGATAAGATCGAAGGTATCGGGAACGCTGCAGGAACAGGTGTCAGAAAGGCACTTGTCTCAAGAGCAGAGCGGAAGATGGCGGACAGGTTCTCAGAAGAGTGTAAGTTCATCGAAGCTGCGATACATCCCGACTACATGAAGCTCTATCCTGAGTCGATGTATCTACCGAACAAGAACCTTGATCTCTTCCCTGAGACCGCCGAGATGCTCAGGAAACTTGGCCGAATATGATTCGGTCACCCTTCTTTTATTTTTGATTCTCCAGAAATTGCCGCAATAAGTTCCAGATAGAATGTCTTTGAGATCTTTCTACCTTCAAAGCCCGAAAAGGCGTCCTCAAGCACCCTGTCATCCGCATTTCTCATGATCTCTGAATATGGAAACATCTGTATGAGTGACTGACCCTCTAGAGTTGCCATCCACGCCTCTTCAAAGGCTTTTAGTCGATTACTGGAGACGTCATCCTCGTGCACGGCTTCTGCCGCGATCGTTCCAGCCATACGACCAAATAGAAGAGCGTTTCCTGACCCAACACCACCTATCGGCCTAAAGTGCCCTGCCGCATCTCCTGCAAGGAGAAAACCGTTACCATAGCTTCTCTCTGCAAGACCGAGTGAGATTACGCCTCCATGCATCCTGCCTGGATTCCATTCAACCTGCCTGGATATTACGGGGTGTTCTCTGATTACCCTCAGAAGATAGCTGTGTGCATCTCCACGTGACTTTACACCAATCGCCAGAACTGCCCTCTTTTTGCTCACGGGCATCAAAAATCCGCCGAGACTGTTGGACCATCGCTTTCCGCAGAAGAATGTAAAGAGCAGATGTTCATCTCCTTCTTTCTTCATGTCAAGGAGGGTCTGCAGAGCAAAGAGTGAGTCTTTGGGCGGTGCCACCCCGAGTTTCTGGATGAGCTGTGGATTATAACCGCATGCACATATCACGACTTTTGACTGGATCGATCTACCATCATCGAGTATCACACCATCAACGCTGCCGCTATTTATGATGAAATCGATAACAGATGCATTTATGTAATCGCTGCCCTCAACGATCGCTTTTTTGAAGAGGATCTCTGTAGCTTCTGTTGTCATCAACGTCCAGCCTCTCACCTCTTCCGATCTGTCTGTAAATGTCTTTCCCTCGGGTGAGATATATTTAAAACCATAGGTCTCGATGTAATACGGTGGAAAAGATCCTGTAACCTCCTTGAACGCAGCAGCGGTCTTTGGTCCTATTCCCAGGAGATCAAGCCCCACTTCACCACCTGGTATCGTCTTTGCAAGTGAAGGAGCAACTATAAGTGTTTTTGCTCCAGCCCTTGAAGCAGAGATCGCTGCACTCAGGCCTGCAAATCCCGCCCCTATAACCAGGATGTCGCACTCATTTTTCATGTTTGATTATTGCAAAATTGAGTATAAAAAGGTTTGTCACGCACGCAAGGAATCAGGGTAGATTTATGAACTAAGAGCAACATCATTCTTCTTGCATGGCTACATACAGGGATGCTGGCGTTGATATATTTAAGGAAAACGAGATTATAAGGTCTTTATCATCACATATTACATACAGGCGTCGTGGATTTGGTGGGCCGATCGGTGATATCGGACATTATGCAGGATTGATCGATCTTGGAAGTTTGATACTTGCCTTCACAACAGACGGCGTTGGATCAAAGATCCTCGTTGCAGAAGAGCTTGGAAAGTGGGATACAATCGGTATTGACTGCATAGCGATGAATGTGAACGATCTTCTTGCAGTTGGGGCTGAACCACTTGCTTTTGTCGATTACCTGGCTATGGAACGTGGGGATGAAAATATCGCAGCAGAGATTGGTAAGGGTCTGAATGAGGGCGCGAGGCTCTCCAATATCTCGATTGTTGGAGGCGAGACCGCAACGCTTCCTGAGATCATAAATGGCATGGATCTTGCAGGAAGTGCGCTCGGCGTGATCCAGGGAAAAGAAAAAATCATAACAGGTGATCGAATCGAGAAGGGAGATGCTATAATCGGTGTTCCATCATCAGGCATCCACTCAAATGGCTTAACACTTGCAAGGAAGGTCATTGAAGATGCAGGATATTCATACAACGATCCATTCCCACCCGATCCATCGAAGACAATAGGAGAGGAACTTTTGATCCCAACAAAGATCTATATCGAGGTTGTGGATCTGATCAAGGCATGTGATGTTCATGGACTTGCGCATATCACAGGATCAGGGCTTCTGAAGCTCAAAAGACTCACGGATCTTGAATTTGAGATCACAGATCCATTACCACCACAACCGATCTTCAAATTTCTGCAGGAGATAGGCAGAATCGAGGATGATGAGATGTATCGCACATTCAATATGGGCATGGGATTTCTTGCGGTGGTTGATGAGGCTGATGCCAGAAAAGCATGTGGGATACTTGGGGGAGAGGTTGTGGGGAGGGTGAGGGGGTAAAAGTCCAGAAAAATAGACGACGTAATCAAATTGAAACGGGGATGATATAAGTGCCTTCTGCAATTGAAGAGATAAAGGATATACTTCGGCATGATGTTCTTTGTGAGAAGTGCGGAAATTCAATGGAAGCTCGTACCGTGGATGGAAAGCTCAGGCATATAAAATATGTTTGTAATCGATGTAATTTAACAAAAACAATATAGTGATCGCTCAAAATGTTCTTTTTGCCATAAATCTCTTGAAGACGGAGGTATGGCAACTGTTTCACCACTAACTAACTTAGCATATCATGAAGAATGTTATCGTTTTGTGAAAGAATTGATGGCCGATATAGATAAATTTGAGGAAAAAATAGAAAAGAAGATACGTGAATACCTGAATGATACCAGGAGGTAATGATCTGACAAGTCTCAATATGCCAGGAAGGTTTAGTGATATGCGATGTCCAGCGTGTGCTGCCATCATGTCACCAAGCCCGATTGGAAATCAAGATCCAAACGGTCCTTTTGCCTTTCATAAGTGCCCTCGTTGTAATTTTCAAGCAAGAACAAACGAAATTAAGATGTTTACTACTTCTCTTAATATACTGGGATTGAAAGAAGGGGCAACTGAGGACGAGGTTGAGGATGCATATACGGAGCGTAAAAAGCGTTATTCAAAAGATCCTAAAAAGCTTGTAAAGATTGAGCGCGCCTATGGCAATGTAATGAAATTCTTTGAGATAGCCTGGATTTGGAGGGATAAAAATCTCATAAGAGCCTATTTTAAGCTTGGTGTGAAGCCTGGAGATCCGATTGGAAAAATACATGATGGTTATGCTAAGAATTTGCAATATTACGACAGTAAAAACCCATCCAGTCCATTTCACTATAGCCAGCTTATGAGGGCTTATACATACGTTCTATGAATTATTGGAAGTGGCAGTTGAGGAAAAAGACGTGAAGATTGGGATGCGTGCCCACCTTCGACACTTTACTCCGCTGGAATATCAAAAAGGGGATTTGAGAGAAGCTTCGCCCTAAAACATGTTGATATCCCTGTTACCACGTTGCACTTTCGCTATCGTTCAGACTGCATAGCAGGCGGATATGCGGTTCGCATCGCTCGTTCAGTTTGATTGCGTCTTCTATTTAATCGAACGCAGGCTTTTCAAAGCCTGCACCCAAAAGCCCATCTTCGATAGGACAATTCCGATCAAAGATCGAAAATATCCAGCCGAAGGCTGAATAGCCCTATCACAGATGGGCTTTTTGCAGGATGGGCTTTTGGAAAAGCCTGCAGAGAATGGGGTTGGGTGCGTGTGCGTTGGGGTGACAGTGTGGAAGGAGAGGTGGGTATGAACGGCAAGTTTTTAAGTTCAAAGATTAACTAACTATCAGTGACGCAAATGCGAATAAAAGCAGTATACAAGGACGAGGTTTTGAAGCTACTTAAGAAATTGGGCTTGAAAGAGGGGGATGTGATCGAGATCGGAATCCCCATCAGTGCTGTAGATAATACTTATGCTGTGTCAAAGTTGAGCAATGAACAGATCGATGAAATAATAGAGTCCACAGAAAACGGAGAGTGATGACGCGCAGCGCTTTATCAAGAGGCTTAGAGATATTCATAGATTCTAATATATTTACATATCACCTTTTTCAGGACATGAGATTTTTGGAGAATCATGTAGAGACTTTCTTAGGCAAGTTGAGAGAAAAGAATAGAGAGGATACGTTAACGACATCATAATCTCAGAGGTTTTACTGAATTTTCTAAAATCTGAATTACTCAGATTAAGAGGAATCGCACCCTATAGAGTTGCAAGAGAGATAAAGAGAGATCCCAGCTTGATTGAACTGGTAGATTTTGATGCAGTGACGATGTTGTTTGATGAACTCGACCTGAATATCTCTTTCATTGGATTCGAATGTGTGGAAGTAACGATGCTGATGGAGAAATACAATTTGCTGCCAAACGATGCCATGCATCTTGCAACGATGGAAAAGTATGGACTAACAAACATCGCCACAAACGACAGCGATTTTGAGCGGGTTGACTGGATTAAGGTGTGGAAGCCATTATGAGGCGTAAAGTACGCCTCACACACCACAGGCTTTCCAAAAGCCCACATCCTACAGGGCTATCGATCTTTGAGCGAACCTTCCCCACCATCGCCATCTTTTTAACCTTCAATCACAAATTATCCACAGGTGTCTCGTATGATCATAAAAGCTGTGTATGAGGATAATGTCCTGAAGCCGCTTGAGAAACTGGATTTGCCAGAAAAAACAGAAGTGCGAATAACAATCAAAGGAAGTTTTAGCAAATTGCTTGATGAACTGGGAGAACTGGAAGCAAAGGTGGATATAGACAAAGTTTTAGAGGATATGCGGATTAGGAATTATTATGAATAGATCTGTTTTAGACACATCTGTCATCATAAAGAGCATTTTTAAGCCACCAAAATCCATCTCAAGTAAAATACATAAAAGAGAGTTGGAAACCCATGAAAAGTGCAGATTAATCATTAAGAAACTGGAAGAAAAGAAGGTAGAAACTTATATCCCAAAAGTTTGCGTTGTTGAAACAGCAGCAGTAACAAAAAGACTCAGTGATAAGGATCTTGCGAGGAGAATCTCTGAAGGAGTTTTCAATTCTTATGAGCTTGTTGATGAAGCTATTCTCTTCAACATCGCATGGAGAATTGCCACGGAGACCGGCTGTTCCGGATTCGATTCATATTTTATAGCATTGGCAAGGATAGAGGATGCGATACTGTTTACGGACGATGGAAAAATGCATTCTCATGCAGAAGAGGCTGGTGTTAGCTCTGTTTTAATCAGAAAGATCGATCTTGAAGGAATTATAGATATTCTTGAAAAGATGTGAGGAAATGATAAACCTGCCCCTCAGCAACACAATCTCCCAGGTCGTAAACTCCAACCTCTGCACAGGCTGCGGGACGTGCGTTGTAGGCTTATCTTACGCCCACATCCTACAGGACTATCACTCTTTTTAGCGAGCCTTTCCTACCATCGCCATCTTTTTAACCTACAAACACAAATTATTCACAGGTGTCGCCTATGATCATAAAAGCTGTGTATGAGAACAATGTCCTGAAGCCGCTTGAGAAACTGGATTTGAAAGAGGGTGAGGAAGTAGAGTTAGAGGTGAAGAAAAAAGCAATGTTTGGCATTCTTAAGGGCTGGAAAGTAGATTCTCAAAGATTGAAAGAAGAGCTGAGGAACATACATGGCTGAATTTTTTGCGGACACATACGCTTTGGTTGAGATTTTGAAAGGTAGTTCAGGTTACAAAAATTATTCTGATAGATCACTTATCACCACAGAATTCAATATTTTTGAACTTACGTATGCTTTATTCAGGGATTTCGGAAGCGATACAATGGATATGTTGAGGTTGGTGAGAGACGAGATCGAAATAGCGTATGCCGAAGATCGGGATTACATTAAAGCATCCGAGTTGAGATTGCTCACCAACAAAGAAAGTAAGAATCTTTCGCTGATAGATTGTCTTGGATATGTATATGCGAAAAGACACCGAATAAAATTTCTTACAGGTGATCGAGAGTTTGAATACATGGAAAATGTAGAATATGTCAAATAATTTTTCCAAAATTTTGGATGATCGTCTGGAAACTATGACCGACAAAACAATCTCCTCTGTCGTAAACTTCGATCTCTTATGAGGCGTAAAGCACGCCTCATACACCCATGTCCAACCTTCGGTTGGACTTGAGCACCTCAAAGAGGTGCTCCTTTCGCAATGCCTTTATTAAAGGCATCTTCGGTCGAACGGTTCAGCCGAAGGCTGGATAGCCCTACCGAAGGTGGGCTTTTTGCCGTGTGGGCTTTTGGAAAAGCCTACTGTAGAAGGAGAGATGAATTTAAATGTTAGCGTTTCCTCATTGGATAATGGAATGAATGATCACACAATCTCCCAGGTCGTAAAAGATAACCTTTGCACAGGCTGCGGGACGTGCCTCGCTCTGTGTCCGAATGAAGCGATAGAGATGGTGATCGATGAGAAGAAAGGGGTTTATGTCCCTGAATTGAACGAAGAAAAATGCAACAACTGTGGAATCTGCTATAAAGTCTGCCCTGGTCACGAGGTCGATTTCAAAGAGTTGAATCTTGAGATATTCGGGAAAGAGCCAGATGATATTCTGATCGGAAATTATCTTAATTGTTACATTGGATATTCTACAGATTACGATATCCGATATAATTCTTCATCGGGTGGTCTTGTTACTCAACTTTTGATCTTCGCTTTAGAAGAAGGAATAATAGATGGCGCTTTGGTTACAAGAATGAAAAAAGATAACCCCTTAGAGCCAGAGCCGTTCATTGCACGAACAAGAGAAGAGGTCATCGAGGCGAGAGGCTCGAAGTACTGCCCTGTGCCCGCGAATGTAGCACTAAAAGAGATTCTAAATTCAAAAGAAGGGGAGAAGTTTGCGGTCGTGGGGCTGCCCTGTCACATACACGGGCTCAGGAAGGCGCAGCAGGTGAACGAGAAGTTGAAGGAAGGGGTTGATAATAGGGTTATATCGCACCGCAACCATCATAGAACTTGCCACATAAGGATATATAATGTATGAGTGAGATATTAAACGACGGTGAGGCAGATGGGAACAATCGAGGCAAAAGTTAATCTACCAGATTCTTTTTTGGCGGCGGCAAAGATCAGGGAGGCGGAGGTTGATATCTTTATCAGGCGAGCATTAGCTGTGGAACTCTACAGGGAAGGTAAACTATCCCTCGGAAAAGCTGCGGAAGTCGCTGGCGTACGAAATAAATGGGAGATGTTGATGCTACTGAATGAAAAGGGCGTTACGATAAATTATACAGCAAAAGATGCAGAAAACGACCTCAAAACACTGAAAGAAGTACTGGACAGATGATGACTGTTGTATGCAACTCTACACCACTCATTGCACTTTCGAGAATTGGAAGGTTTGAATTATTGAAGACCTACTTTGATGATCTTTGTATTCCACAAGCGGTCTATGATGAAGTGGTAACACAAGGAGGGAATCTATATGGCGCAGACGAGGTGAGATCTGCGGGATGGATAGAAGTGAAAGAAGTCGAGAATAAACTTGCGGTAGACTCTCTCTGCTTGATGCTGGACAGGGGTGAAGCAGAGGCGATAGTACTTGCAAAGGAGGAAAACGCAGCACTTTTAATTATTGATGATGGTGACGGAAGACGAATCGCCAGATCTCTTGGATTAAAGATTACCGGAACGATCGGTCTGCTGTTGCTGGCGGCAGAAGATAATAATCTCGATCTGAAGAGAACGATCGACGATCTCATGGCGGTCGGCTTCAGACTTGGTGAAAAAGAATACAGAAAGATCGTTGGTGAAACGGATCTAAACCATGACCGATAATAACACAATCTCCTCTGTCGTAAACTCCGATCTCTTATGAGGCGTAAAGCACGCCTCACACACCCATGTCCAACCTTCGGTTGGACTTGAGCACCTCAAAGAGGTGCTCCTTTCGCAATGCCTTTATTAAAAGGCATCTGCGGTCGAACGGTTCAGCCGAAGGCTGAATAGCTTTATCGGTAGGTGGGGTTTTTGCAGGGTGGGCTTTTGGAAAAAGCCTACAGGGAACGGGGTTGGGTGCGTGTGCGTGGGCGCGATGGTGTGGAGGGAGGGGTGGGTTTAGGTGGATGAATGTGGCAAGGACACTGATGAGGTGGTTCCATTGATGGGTCGTGGATGCAAGCGAACAATATTTAAAACATGACGATGAATTGTTGGTAGGTGATAAAGAATGGAAGAACTGACAAAGAAAGACATAGCCTTTAAGAGCCAAAAAGTCCAGAAAATTTGGGGCAGTGCTCTGAAGTACATACCTGAATTATTAGAGGAGTTAAAAGGAGTTAGAACCCATGAAAAATCCAAAACTCCTCGTGATTGGTGAAACAAATTTTATTTACTCAATCATCCTTGCACAGGATAGAAATTGTGGATATCTTCTCGATTTGGCAAGTGAAAATAAGATTGACGTCGCAATCCCTGAATTTTCGTTTTTTGAAGTCAAAGGTAGGATAGATGAGAGATTTAAACGGAGAGAAGATAAATTGAAAGAGATCATCTTCTTTTTAAACGATTTAATGAGGTCTGAATATCATAAAGATAGATTATACGATGTGAAAGAAAAATTGAAGCAATTGTATATGGAATCTTCAAAAGAAAAGCTTGACGTACTGGAATCAACAGAAGATATTAAATCATTGTGCATTTCAATACCGCATAATTCCGATATAGCATACAGGGCATTTATAAGAGATGTAGCGAATCTTCCGCCATATAAAGACAACGATAGACAGATTTATGAATCTATATTGAGTTTTACGAAAAATGGGAATGATTATGACACGGTAATTTTTTATACATCCGACAAAGAAGATTTTGATCATCAAGAGATAAGAGACGAATTGAAAGAACAGTGTGTTGAAGTCCATTTTGATTCGGGTAATGTGGTTCGGCGTGTTATGCGCACTATTGGAGACTGAAACTACAATTGAACGTCACGCTCTTCGTTGAGGGTAGCCACGGCGATGCACTCAAAAGAACCGTTGTGAAGTCGCTTATTGTCATCTTCTCGCTGCTCGTTCCGGCAGCGGCTCTGGTGCTCAGGGGTGCTCGGTGCCGAGTATGCGGCTGGCGGGGCTGGGGTGCTGCGGGTGATGGTTGTCGCGAGTCTGTTTGTCGAGAGGGGCTGCCGCCCCCTCTACCCCTGCATCCGACATTCGCTTCGCTCAGTCGGATTTTTTTTGCGATCAAGAGGATTCAGAAGGATGTTAAAGAGCTGGTGGTGCTGAGCGGGTTGGTTTTTGGGTTGGTGGTTGGATTGGGGTACCTGTTCATGACGATGTTTGGGGTCGTTGGGGTTGGGGTTGCATGGGTTGTGGGGAATGGGGTTGGGAGCGTGTGCGTGGGAGTGATGGTGTGGAGGGAGGGGTGGGTGTGAAGCGTAAAGCACGCCTCATACACCCAATATGAACTTTCACAAAGTTTATCCTCAAATGATCGACCTGCGGTTGATCGAGGTCCGCCGAAGGCAGACCATTTTGGCAATGCCTTTATTAAAGGCATCTTCGGTCGAGAGATTCAGCTTTTGGCTGAATAGTTCTGTCGATAAATGGACGTTTGGAAAAGCCTACCGTGGGTCTTGAGTTATGCAATAGGTGCGGTTAGCAGTTGTTATGATTGCGCGGAAGGAAGGGTGAGTATGAGGCGTAAACCTTTTATCCCTCGAGAACAAAAAGTAAAGCAGAGGTAATATCGATGGCCGTTGTTACAGTCTCATCAAAGTTTCAGATCGCGATCCCAAGAAGCATTAGAGAGAAGATAGGGCTGAAACCGAAAGAAAAGTTGGTTATGATTGAGAAAGGTGGGATCATAACGCTCATACCCCAGTTACCAATAAAAGAGATGAAGGGTTTTGCAAAGGGAGTTCAAACTCGCGATATTAGAGATGAGAGTGATCGCTTTTGATTCTGATTGATTCATACGGTTGGATAGAATACTTTGCTGATGGCCCGCTTTCTGATAAGTATGCAGACTATATCAAAGAAGTAGATGAAGAAAGTGCAATCACGCCCGCGATAGTGGTCTATGAGGTTTATAGGAAGATAAAAAACGAAGTGAACGAAGAAGCGGCTCTTGAGGCCTATGCCCAGATGATGCGAACACGAATAATCTCGTTGGACGATAATCTGGCGATAACGGCTGCTGATTTCAGCCTTATATATGAGTTTGGAATGGCGGATGCTATAGTATATGCGACTGCCAGAAGTGAGGGTGCGATTGTGGTCACAAGCGATAAGCATTTTAAAGGTCTTGAAGGTGTTGAGTTTATTGAGTAGAATTGGGGCTTATAAAAGTGCCCAATAACACGATCTCCTCTGTCGTAAAATCTGATCTTTTCTAGTGGTATGTTATAACGCTTGTGGTGGGCTTCGGGTGTACTGTAGCTGAATAGCCCTATCGCAGATGAAATTTTTGCCTAAGTTAAGCTTTTGGAAAAGCCTACAGGGAACGTTGTGGCTGGTGGGGTTTGGGTGAAGATGCTTCAGCGGTAGTAGATCTCGCTTCCGCCGTTGGTGTAGATTTTGGGGAAGTGGGTTGGATCAAGGGTAAAAGGTGAGAATGTTTTTAAGTTAAAAGAGAAGAGTATCTCAGAGCAAAGGTTGAGGAGATAAAATGAGTAGTGTA
>LYOS01000005.1:0-13967 GCA_001766815.1 Candidatus Syntrophoarchaeum caldarius | reverse complement strand
TCAAAGTCAGCTACAAAACGATAGAAAGACTGTATTCAGATGAAGAAGTTAAGCTTGCTCTGCACAACCTCTTTATTTTGTTGTTGAGGGAGGAAGGCATCTCAGGTGAGTTTGCAGGAGATGGAACCGGATACAGCTTAACTGTTACAAAGCACTACAGAACCAACCCTAAGAAGAAAGGCAAGGACTTCAGATATGTTTTCAGGATAATAGACATTGATATGGGAATGTATGTTGGATTTGGTTACTCAAGCAGGTCAGAGAAGGATGCATTCAACAAAGCAATGAAGATGCTCAAGGAAATGGGAGTGAAAATGAATTCTATTTCCCTGGATAAGTATTACAGCACAAGAAAGACTTTAAAGATGTTTGGTAAGGAAACTGCTGTCTATGTGATTCCAAAGAAGAACCTGTCAAAGATTGGTTTTGACTGGTTGAGGGTTATAGAAAGGATTATTGAGACTCCCTATAAGTTTTTGAAGAGATACTTCAAGAGAAATTTGAGCGAATCAGGTTTTTCAGCAGATAAGAGGAGATTTGGTTGGTTGATCAGGCAGAAGAGAGAAGATAGAAGAGAGATGGCTTTATTTGCTATCGGGCTGTGGCACAATATCTTTGCAATCAGGGTGAGGTAATTATGTCCCAAAACCCTTTTGATTTGTGAATGTAAATATCCACGCTTTCAACAGGATCAAGGATCAAGGTACCAACTTCACTAAAAAGAATGAGGACGGAAGTATCCGACGAACTGATGGAAACTCATCTGAAAGAGGTCGCAAAGCGGGAGAGGTTGGAACAGGAGATTGAAAAGATGGAGGGGAATAAGAATGGTAGAAGAAAGATCTTAAAAGGTTAAGGATAGATTAAAGAGATGTGTGGAATAGCATTGAAGATAAGTTGAAAAGATATGGGTGGTTTTTACCGATAATTGCGTCAATTGTAGTTTTCTGCATCTTATCTCGTCTTTCAAGCATCGATCATGAGAATGCAAGGTATATACTGAGTGCGATCTCTCAGGGGTTGGCTGCCATACTTGCTCTTGTTTTTACGATCACGTTGGTAGTAGCTCAGATGACAAGAAAGTATACAGCGATGGATAAGATTATATTTAGACCTAGAACGATTATCTTGATGCTTGTTTTTGGAATCGGGATCATTGTACCGCTTTTGGCTTTAACATTTGATTGGTTTTTCATAGGAGTGATTGCATCAATTATTATTGCGGTCTTCTGTGTATTTTCATTACTTCCGTTTTTGACAGATGTTAACCGGCTTTTAAAGTACGAAATTGGAGTTGGAAACCTATTTGAGGAGATTATGGAGGTTATCGCCGTAAAAGATAAAGCAAGAGCATTGAACAGGGCTGATGAGCTGAGTGAGATTGGTAAAAGTGCGGTTAAGGAGTTTCATGAAGGGGTCGTGGAGAGCGTGATAATGATACTTACAGATGCTGGCGAAAATTCACTCAAAGAGAGGAGTTTATATCATGTAACTTATCGCATAGTGTGGCGAGGCTTGAAAGAGATTGGAGTTGAGAGCGTTGATAAGGGATTCAAAGACGCTTCACTATCTGCAGCGAGAGGATTGAGAGATATCGGATATAAAGCTTCCAAGATCGAAGTTAAAAATGGTCTTCTGGCTGGGATATGTTTTGAATCTATAGAAGGATTGAGGGATATTGGATATAAAGCTCTTAGAGATGGTGCTATGGAAAATGTGGTAGGCGTGGCTCAAGAAGGGTTGGTTATGATTGCTACAGCATCAGATAAATCAAGAAAGTGGCCAGTGCTTCAAAGGGCTGTAAAAGGTTTATGGTGCATTGCTGCAGCTACGGCAGAATATATGCCTGAGAGGGTTAATGTTGTAATCAGGGATCTGAAAGAGATCGAGAAGGAGATTGGCGAGATTCGCTCTGGAAGTATGAGAAAAATTGTATAAAAGATTATCCCGACCTAAAATCTTCTCTTGAAGAATTCAAGAAGCTATATGAACGCCAAGACACACCCCCAAACAACTCATCCCTCATAAACCCTTAAAAGTGTAGCACCCTAAACCAGTGAGTTTGCCTTGGGCCTTTAAACTGACAAAAACTGCATCATTCATCATAATTCTCCCAGATCCTTCAACCTTTATGAATTGTAACTCTTTCCCCTCCACCCAGAAAGACTTGAGAGAGTTTAGGAGAGGTTTTATTAAAGCCAGCAGCCAAACCCGACCGCGTGGGTAGGTCAGCTAATCCGATTGCAGACTGGATATCTGATGCAACCCACCCCCTCAAAGTTGTGTTGATTGATAAGGTGGTTGGGGAATGAGAGGTAGGGTTTATAAAGTCAAAAATTTCAAGACTACACACTCCTTACGTTCCTCGCAAAGATAGAGGGCGCTTGAAATTGTAGGTCATCGTAAATCTTTTTGTTTATCCTCCCTTGTATATTCTAAACTTGGTGAGGACGGATCTATAAGATTACATACTTACCATACATAATTCCCAAAGCACGTCGCACCCAACCCAACTATTGACCTAACCTACACCCGCCATTCTTAAAAAAAATGAGACACACATGCGTTCACACCCCACTCCCTCACAGACCCCTCGATGATCGCCCAGGCTCGATCTCGAGCACAGGATCATCCACAAAGAGCCCGAGCAGCTCGGGATGTATCTTGTTTACCTCCCACCATACTCGCCTGACCTCAACCCGATCGAGTTTATATGGAAGAGCATAAAAAGAAGATTCAGCAGGCTTGCAGAGAGCTTATCATTTGCTAAGTCGTGGATCGAAAAGTTTATCCCATCGTGGATTTAGTTTTGTTGGGGATTATAATTAGTTTTTACCCTTTTCCATCTTATTCACTTCGCAATTAGAGAAAGAGCGTGAAGAGCGTGTAGCCAATTGCAATCATGATAAGACCGTGTTTTATACCACTCAGGAGACTACCCTCTCCTATCTTACCTGCGATGAGTCCTGAGAAGAAGCCCTGAATCAGGACGGCATGGAAGAAGAGCAGTTTATATGCTTCTGCATTGATGTACGAACCTGCAGCATTCTGGAGTGGAATCGATTCTGAGGAGGGCATCAAAGGGAGAAAGACCGCAGAGATTACATACAGTATTCCGAGAAATACCCCAAAGGCGATGTAGATAATGATGAGATAGATGACTGTATTTGAGTACCTGTTCTCGCGCAATCGCTCTGTTGTTGCTGCATCCTTTGCTGCGATGGATAAAACTTCTCTAATGTCACCTGAAACCTCTGAAGCTTTTACGATCAATGTTACAGCACGTGATATTGCTCCGATTTTCAGGCGCTCTTCAAACTTGTAGAGTGCATCCTGGGTTGAACTTCCCCACTCCATATCACCTTTTATCTTCCTGATCTCACTTGTGAGTACCCCAAGATCTGTTCTGAGCACAGTTTCAATTGCACGTTTCAGTGTGAGCCCTGCACCACTTACACTCGAAAGTGAGCTGAGAAAATCGGGTACAGCACGCTCAATTGCCTTCACGATCCGCTCTCTCGCCTCATAAACGATGGTGAAAGGTAAAAGTGCCACAAAAAGAGCGAGTAGAATATAATCATCGATTGCAGCAGGTGTAAAACTCTCAAGTTGTCTGAGTGTGAAAAACAGCAGGATAACTGAGAGGGGAAACGAAAAATAAAGTACCCTCACAGGTTTTTCGAGAAATGCATGCAGTGGATGTTTCAGGAGTGACGCTGGTTTTTCCAATCTCTCATACCATTTAAATGCCTTAAAAAGCTCTGCCTCGTCCTCTGGATCGGTTTCGATCTCTTCAACATCCCTGAAAACGTCGATCCGCCTCCTGGTTTTTATTATCTCCCCTCGCCTCTCGTTTACGGATCTTGAGATCGAGTCCAGCAGAACGATGAATGCAATGGATCCGATCGGGATTACGGCATAGATGACAAGATACAGGAGGTTTACATAGACCGAACCCATCATTCCCATGAGTACGATCACAACGATGAAGAATATGGGGCCTGCAACAAAGAGCGTGACGTAAGACTCTGCGATGAGTTCAAGCATCTCGAGAAACGACTTCTGCTCCTCCACTGCATTTTCCTGATAGTTTTTCGCTTCTTTTCCAAGATACTCGGTTATGTCACCCCCGCTCTCGATCACAGAGGTCATATTTTCTACAAAACTCCTGAAACGCTCTGACGGAGATGTTTTACTTGCGTTATGAAGTGCAGTCACGAGATCGCACCCCAGATAATCGACATCCCGTACGATCTGTGCCGCCTCTTCTGATGCTGCATGGTAGATCCCTTTGTGTGATGCGAGTGATCTGAAAACATCAAGGAGGTTCATCCCGCCCTTTGAGAGGGCATACATGAAGCTTGCAGCATGTGGCAGAATGAGATTTATTTCATCTTTTCGCAGACTGAGAAGTAGTGTGGGATAAAAGAGGATCAATCGGTAGGTCACCTGCCAGAAGATTAGGAAGAGCATCGTGGATGTGATGAGTGTTACCAGTAGATCCCGTTGCGGCGCAAGCCATCTGAACGAACCTGAAAGATGGATATTCAAGATCGGTGCATAGAACTCGATCATGGCAAGAAGTGTGGGTGCAAAGAGGTAGCCAAGAATTCCCCCGATTACAGCAGAGATCAATGAGTAGATGATCGCTGAAGCAACATACTGGTCAAATGGCTGGTGTATCTGGGACTGCCTGAGCTTCTTTTGAAGTCCTATGTAGTAAAGCTTCTTTCTGAGGACCCACTTTCCAAAAAGCCTGTATCCAATCTTATCGATCAGGTTCATCCTCTTCATCCCCGATCTCTTCTTCGATCATGCCCATAATCATCTCTGGATTGTAGAAATATCTGTGTATGAGCATCGAGATCTCCTTGTAGTCCCACATATCCTTCTTAAGCATGTAATCAAGCAACTTTGCTCTTCTATTAAGATCCTCTTCAAGTTCTGCTGTACTCCACCCCCGCTGGTTCTGAATCTTTGCAAGCACAATTGAGTCTGAGACCTTCTCAAAAGAATTTGTTGCTGAGTTAAACCTGTAAAGCTCGTTTATTTTTATGTTGTTTGTCGCAGGATCGATACCTGCAAACTCCGCTATCACATCACATCGTCTCACACGCTCTCCCTTCTCTATATATAGTAGCCGCTGAATGGAGAGTATGTCAAGTGCCTGTAGCATCATCAGCGGAACACTGATCGGTTCATTCCTGAGCCTGTTTACCACTTCCTCGATCGTGGACGCATGTATCGTGGAATAGGTTGTGTGACCTGTTGACATTGCCTGAAAGAGTGTGTGCGCTTCCCTGCCCCTCACCTCTCCCACGAGCAGATATTCTGGTCGCTGTCTCAGCGCGTGTCGCAGGAGTTCGTACATATCGATCTTGCGAGCACCACCGCTCAAAGTGGATTCACGGGTTACATCTGCAATCCAGTTGTCGTGATAGAGCGTAAGTTCCCGTGTATCCTCTATAGAGATGATCTTTGCATTTGGTGGAATGAAGATCGAGACTGCATTCAATGCCGAGGTCTTGCCTGCTGCTGTACCTCCTGCAAAGAGGAGACTTCGATTGCTCTCGATGCAGAGCCAGAGGTATGCAAGCATCTCTTTTGTGAAGGTCTGATATCGCAGGAGATCCACAGGGGTGAATGGATGTGATGCGAAACGTCTTATCGTAAATGAGCTACCCCTTGTTGTAATATCTCTGCCAAGTGTGATCTGAAGACGTGATCCATCCTGCATCGTGGCATCAAGCATTGGCTCGGCAATCGAGAGGTGTTTACCGCATTTCTGTGCAAGAACAATCACAAAAGAGTCGAGTTCATCCTCAGCAAAGGATAAATTCGTCTTTATGTTCTGGTAACGTTTGTGGTAAAGGAAGATCGGAACATTTACACCATCACAGGAGATATCTTCGATGAATTCATCCTCCATGAGTGCATCAATCTTTCCGATGCCTATGCAATTTCGCTTGAGGTAGTAGAGGATCTTCTCAAGTGATTCTGGATTGATTTCAATCGAATATCCATTCAAAAGCTCCTTCGCATGATGTTCAAGGACCTTCTCCTTCTCATCAGGTGCAACTTCTCCTTCAAGCACGAGCACATCTCTCAGATCATCATAGGTCTTCTCAAGTAAGGCCTTCTCAAAAGGGGTCAGTTTCGGCTCTGCAAGGTGATAGTAGTATTCGTTCTCGGCTTCATTGAAGAGGATTGAAGCAAGGGCATAGGGTTTTTTGAGCCATGTTCGCTCAACCTCGATATAACCCTCCGGCACATCATAATGGAGGAGATCAAGCGTCTCTATATCGCTCGGTGAGTTATTCTCCTCCTCTGATTTACCTCTAATGATTTGAGCGAGAATGTCCATGATACGGCTTTTACCCATCAATATTAGTTTTTAAACCATTGTATTTATCTTTAGTCCCATCAGTAGAGAGATCTGGGGTCAATTAGAAGATAATATCAATATATAAAGATTTTGGACGTAATTGTTTTATGTTTATGGGCGTGGATATCGGTGGTGCGAATACAAAGATCGCAACATCTGAAGGGTTTACAAAGTCAGTTTATCTCCCGATCTGGGAAGGCTGCGATCTTGCAGGGCATCTTAAGCATTTTCTTGATGAACTTGCGCCAGATGGAGTTGGGATCACACTAACATGTGAGCTTGCAGATTCATTTCCAACGAGAAAGGAGGGAGTTCGTTATATCGCAAATATTGTATCAGAACTTACTGAGGACGCAGTCTTCTTTGGGGTTGATGGAAAGTTCCATGATCAAACCTGTGTTAAGATAGATCCTGAAAATTTCTTTGCATCAAACTGGGTTGCATCATCAAGTTTTATCGGAAAAGAGCTGGGTGATGTGATATTTATTGATATGGGAAGCACAACGACCGATATTATACCCATCGTCTCTGGTGTGCCCGTGGCTGGTAAAACAGACTTTGAGCGGTTGAAGAGGGGTGAACTGATCTACACAGGTATCCTTCGAACCAATCTTGCAACGATCATTGATCGGGTGGATGTTGATGGAGTTTCGTGCAGAGTTGCATCGGAACTTTTTGCAATAACGGCAGATCTCTATCTGCTTCTGGGGAAGATCAATGATCGGGATTACACATGCGATACGCCCAATGCCTATGCGGTGTGTGGTGGCAAGCAGAAAGAGGATGCAGCAAGGAGGATTGCGAGGCTTGTATGCTCAGATCCCGATGAACTCGGGTGGGCAAATATTCAGAATATAGCGGAGCAGATCGCCATCTCGCAGAAAAACGAGATACAATCAGTTATAAGTATGATCTCAGAGCGTTACGGCCTGAGTACGGTTGTTTGCGGCGGGATCGGCGAGTTTGTAATCAAAGAAGCTTCAGAAGAACTCGGTCTTGAGTGTATCTTATTATCCAGGCGTTATGGAATGAAGATTTCATCTGTTTTTCCTGCGTATGCACTGGCGCGGCTACTAAGAGATAGATCGGGCGGTGATTGAGTGAAAGTATTACCATCCTCGATGAGGGTTAAGCGAAGATACCTGAAGTTCAAGATCGAGTCTGATCGCAGGCTCACACGGCGTGATATAATCGATGCGATCCACTCTGCTGGAACCTCTCTCTTTGGGGATTATGGTATGAGCCTGATAAATCTCCAGTTCATCGAGTTTGATGAATCTACGGGGCATGGGGTTGTAAGGTGCGCCCGCGAGCGAGTGGACGATGTGAGGGCGGTTCTTGCCACAATAAACAATATCAGGGGTGCTCCATCAGCCACAAGAGTTGTGAGAGTCTCGGGCACGCTCAAAGGTGTAAAACGGTAGCACCTAAGTTAAAAGCTCAGCCAGAGCACTGACATTCCCATCGCCCTTCTTAATCTTTGTAAGAGAGGTTTCGAGATTTGAAAGGATTCGCATCGAATACACACTCGGTGGCATAAGTCCGATACCGGGATGTTCTTCATCGCTCTCTCTTGCAATAACCACGATCTTTTCATTGGCACTGGAGAGGGTAACTTTTTCGCCATCCTTGATGCCCCAGTGCTTCATATCGTTCTGATCGAGATATACAACCGCAGAGAGATCCTGATATTCTTCTGATAGCTTACCCCTGTACCCTGCGCTCGACTGGAAGATATCAGGCACAATCACGATCCTTATCTGATACTCAGGCGCCTCTAAGAGATCATGTATTCCCATCACAATCCCTCCAGTATCATTTCAAGAATCATCTCATCTGATGGAAGTTCTCCATTAATGCAGGGCGCAAACTCAAACTCCACCCCATCCATCCGCATCGCATGCCCGCCTGCATCGATGGCTGGGGTTGCACCATGAATCACAACATCTGCTATCTCGGTTGTGGGTGTCACGCGTGGATCGATTACAATCGTCTTTATATCACGTAGTTTCCCTGAAACGGGATACGGTAGATCACTCAGGGGGTCAGCCCCAACGATCAGAGCTGCATCGATCTTATCATCAAGAAGTGCTTGCTGGAATAACCCTTTCACCTCCAGATTACTGTTTCCAGCAGTTTCAACAAACCCTCGCATATTATAACCCACAACCATCGGTATGAGACGGAACTCGCCATATTCGTTGAGCTTTTGCATAAACTCGACAAGCTCACCAAGCTCTCGATTCAATCCCTGAATTAGCCCTGTTCCTGCAAATATCACTCCAAACGCCGCCTTCCTGATCTCGTTAACAAAGTGCAGGACATCCTTCGATCGGGGTGGTTTCTGGCTCAGTACATCCATTATCTCATTCATCAAAAGTGCATCGTTGCCTGGTTCAACCTTCAGATACTCTTTTGTGACCTTTGCAGTTGAAGATCGGTATAGATCGATCGTGACAGCATGTCTATCAAACTCCCATCCTTTCTGTTTGTGCTCGCCACGGGGAAAGTATGAAAACCTCGATAGATGTCTTGGCTGAGCGTTCATCGCATCAGATCCCCAGAAGATGCTTATATCAGCCCGATCTCTAACCTCATCGAGTGTGCATGTTGGAATCTTTGATGAGCGCAGCAGTTCAAAGAGGTTGCCATATCTGATTTGTGAGTAGTCCTCGATCATGCAATCAAGTTTCCTGGCAAGTTTGATTGCCACATGCTGTGCTTCAAGTGTTGTATTATCAAGACCGAAGATCGCGGGGTTTCTGGCTTCTTTTAAGATCCTGATCGCACCATCAATCGCTGTCTCGATATCGCATGGAGCAGAGTTTGCATTCAGGAATAGTGATGCACCCTTCCTGCACGCATTACTGACACCTTTTATCTTTGAATCCTCGACTGATACCTCTATATCATCACACAGGCATGAACAGCCCGGACAAGTTGTTGTCAACAAATTGGAATTGTCTTTGGAGTTATTCATCTCTTTCATCTCCGTCTAACGATCTGTATCACACAAACTCAATCGCACCAGAGGGACATGTCACGATGCAGAGATCGCACTGGATACGGTTCTTCCCAAACCGCCTGCACTCATGGACGTTCGACGATACAACCACTCCATCCTTGACCTTAAGAATCACCTTATCATTCGTTGGACCTCTGCCTATCGCAGCTCCATGCGGATCGTTTGCAACGTTTACAGGACATGCAACGACACAGTTACCACAGCCTGTGCATTTATTGGTATCGATCAAAAGTCCAGTCTCTGTCGCGCCTTCAACGGTTGCAAACATCTCCTGGAGCTTTTCAAGCTTATCCTTGTACTTATCCTCCTCAAATAGTGGTGTGCATAACTCAAGCTCCTTCTCGCCACTTATCAGCTTCACGGCAAACGCCATACAGGTTGACTCACCGCACTTCTTGCAGTTTGTCATCGGAAGAAGTTGATATACTTCCATCGGACTCGGCATGGTTCAAGATTGATAGCAATGATGATAAGATTTTTGGATGCTCAGATCAGACTGATCACCACAGTGCATGTGATGATCGTGATGATCCCAATTACGAGCATCTTTGTACCATGCAGGATCAGCCGTTCATCAGAGATGTGTGCAAGATACGCGCCAAGCAGAAACAGGGTGAGAAGCGCAAGGATTATCGAGGCGTAAACTGCCACCTCATGGGTTATCATCGAACCAAAGAAGAACGGCGCTACGACAATTATTGCCCCAACAGCAGGACTCAGACCATCGATCATCGAGACAAATATCACTGCAAAACGATTTGCGCGGTCATGATGTGTCCCGTTGAGGTCGATGAGAAGTGCGCTCTCGAGCTTCTTCATCTCTCGTGTTCGTTCTGCCTGTTCTGTCATGTAAGCCCCGCTGAAACCTGATAAACCCATTGCAATACACACACTTATTCCTGAACCAAGAATGATCGATCGGTCGACGTTTCCTGCCATGTATGCCCCAATTATGACACCGAGCATCGTGAGAACACCGTCAAATGCATTCATCACAAAGTAACGTCTTGCAATCTCTGATACTCCAGTTAGTTCAAAATAATCTTTGAGACGATCATGCAGCCCTTTCATTCAACGCTCCTGTTAGCAAAAGCCCGATTATCGTCTTGGCGTCAACAATCTCTGATCCGATAGCAGCGATTGCATCATCGAGGTCGAGTATTACAACCTCAAGCATCTCATCCTCGTCTGGTGATGGCTCCTCCTTCGTGAGATCTGATGCCAGAAACAGGTGGATCTCTGCATCCGTGAATCCCGGTCCAATATAGAAACTTAGCAACTTAGAAAGACGGCCGGCACAGAAACCGGTCTCTTCTTTTATCTCGCGAAGAATCGCATCCTCGGGGGATTCTCCTTCCTCAATCAAACCTGCAGGAAGTTCAAGCAGCTCCCGCTCCACAGGTTTTCTGAACTGACGAATGAGTACTACACTATTATTTTCAAGTAACACAACCCCTGCAACGGCACCTACATGCTCAACAATCTCTCGTGATGCTTCTCTCCCCGAGGGTAGGCGCACCCGATCATGCCTCAATCGCAGGATTCTACCATCAAAGATGATCTCACTTGATAATGTATCTTCCATCTTTAACCGACATTATATCTTTCTGGATGAATTAATAGCTTACGGCTTGGATTAGTTTTACGGAATGTATCCATTCAACGCCTCAACAACCCTTCTGTTATCCTCTGCTCTTCCAACCGTGATCCTGATAAAAGAATCCCCCATCCCTTTAAAACCTGAACAATCCCGAACGATTATACCCTGTTTCATGAGGGCTTCTGTAACCTCTGTTGATTTGAAAGGCGAGACATCAACCAGCACAAAATTAGCATCACTGGGAAACACCTTGAAAGGCACCGACTCTTCGAAATATTTGATACCATCTTCAATCATTTTTACCGTATCATCCAGGTGCCTGTGATCTTCAAGGGCAGCGATCGCAGCCATTTCAGCAAGCGAATTCACCGCAAATGGTGGGGTTGCGCGCATGTAATACCCGAAGAGCCAGCGAGGAATCACGCCATATCCAACCCGCATACCAGCAAGTCCATAAGCCTTCGAGAATGTATGCGTTACGGCTAAGTTATCGTACTCAAGCACAAGCTCATTGAATGACGGCTTTGATGAGAACTCGATGTACGCCTCATCCACGACAATCAATGCATCCATGTTTTCAACTATCTCTCGAAGTGTCTCCTCATCGATTGAGTTTCCAGTGGGATTGTTTGGTGATGCGATAAAGACGATCTTTGTGCGATCTGTTGCTTTTTCGAGGAGATCGTCCGCTGTGAATCCGAAATTACGATCTCGCTCAATAAATACCGGGTTTCCACCATGCATCTTCAGAACAAGCTCGTAGAATGAGAATGTTGGGATTGGTATGAGCGCTTCATCCCCTTCTTCGATAAAGAGATGGACAAGCGCCTCAAGGACGCCATCTGAGCCGTTACCACAGACAATATTTTCCTCGTCAAAACCTATCCCAAGGTGCGATCGAATTGCAGATCTCAGGTTGGTGGCGTCAGCAGCTGGATATATATTTACGGATCCTGCTGCTTTCAGAATCGCACGGATTGCAGCTTTTGAGGGACCAATCGGGTTCTCATTTGATGCGAGTTTTAAAATTCTCGCCTGAGCTAACCCATACGCACGTGCCGTATCCTCAACCGTTTTACCCGGCGTGTATTGTTCAATCTCCGCTATCTGGGCTTTGACTTTAACCATTCGATAAGCCCGCCTGCATCAAGCATCTCCTGGAGAAAACCCGGAAGTGGTTTGAAAGTGAAAGACGTGCCCTGTGTTATGTTTCTGATCAACCCTTTATCCAGATCCACTTCGAGGATATCTCCCTCTTCTGCTTCGATCTCACACTCGATCGGTGGAAGTCCGATGTTTATTGCGTTTCTGAAGTATATCCTTGCAAAACTCGCTGCGATCACACAGGAGATACCTGCCCCAAGCAGAGCACGGGGAGCGTGTTCCCTCGATGATCCAGATCCAAAGTTGGCTCCTCCAACGATGATGTCACCGCTTTTGACATTCTTTGCAAAATCACTCCGCACCTTGCAGAAGGCGTATTTCGCAAGCTCCTCTGGATCACCTGTTACAAGGTACTCTGCAGGGATGATCTGGTCTGTGTCCACGTTATCCCCGAATTTCCATACCCTTCCTCTGATGATCTCAATTCCCCCTTGGTTAGTCCATGAGGGTATCGACATCCTCGACCAAGCGCTGTCCTGTTGCCACAAGATCGATACTGTGAACAGTTCCACCGAGTTTCTGTATCATCTCTTTGACATCGTTGAAGCTGATATCCTTCCCTTCAAGCGTGATTTTTACAGTCTCGGTCTCCTGATCTACCTCATCAACACTCAGATTTGTACCCTCAACCCCCTGGATGTCACCCAGTACCTGGGCGTACGTGATCACGTCGGGCTGATGGGGTTTCAAGACGTCAAGAACCAGTCGACGGATCTGTGCCATATACTTATCCCCTC
Organism: Candidatus Syntrophoarchaeum caldarius; assembly: GCA_001766815.1. Taxonomy (NCBI): domain Archaea; kingdom Methanobacteriati; phylum Halobacteriota; class Candidatus Syntropharchaeia; order Candidatus Syntropharchaeales; genus Candidatus Syntropharchaeum; species Candidatus Syntropharchaeum caldarium. Next base: position 1,056 of record LYOS01000005.1, on the reverse strand, counting down.
TCAATTGATACAACGGTGATCTCAAATGTAAGTGTCTTACCCGCAAGAGGGTGATTGTAATCGATCAAAATGCTTGTATCATTCATGCTAACGCTTGCTGTACCAAGCGGTGACTGTATTTCAGGTTGAAGAATCTCTGAGGCTTCCAGTGTCGCATTCTTATCCGAGATTGCTGTAACAGTCGATTTCCATGGTTGACGTGGGAGCGTTATATTATCACCCACTGCAAGATCATGTCGTACCGTGATCATGGTCTCATTTGCCCCAATCACAGTCTCATTCCACTGATTATCAAAGAGGAACGTATCACCCACAGAAAGATCATACGAGATCGTGACTGTGTTATCTGTGATATTATCCACGATTATGTGAATCTCAGATCCTGGGATTAAGAGGCGCTCTCCGGTTTTATGTCCAGTTCCAAAGTTACTCTCAAATTGAGCCACAGACATCTCTACAGTTCTATTAAACGTCTCCTCAAGCGGGATTTCGATGACCTTTGGCAGCACGGTTATCTTTGCTGGATCATACTCGCCGTATGCTTCAGCTGGTGGGATCACAACCGTCTTTGTCTCATTGACCTTCATTCCGATGACGCCCTTATCAAACCCGGGTATCATCTGGCCTGAGCCAACCTGAAACGTGAGGGGTTGGTAACTTCTTCCTGGTGTGTATACCCCTGCATCCCGTGCCACGTCCTCATAGGATGTATCAAATATCGTACCATTCTCAAGCCTTCCAATGTAGTTCACTGTGATATTATCTCCTTCCTGAACACGCTTCTCCTCGCTGATACACCCTGTTGCAAGGATGATAGCAAGTAAAAGTAGTAATGCTATAGATAATCTTTGTTTCATGACTCTCACAGGTAAATGTGATTCATTAAGGCATAAAAAGTTATCTGATCTCGCCTATACATCTTACCTCCCCATTCCCACATGGAAAGTATTATATTCATTCCTTGAGAGAGATTACGATGGTGTTTGTGTATGCTCAGCGTGAATGAACATGGGATTGAGGTTTTTGAAGATATGCTCGACTTCGCGGATGAACTCA